>DASXPZ010000318.1:0-17812 GCA_036493275.1 Pirellulales bacterium | reverse complement strand
CGACCTCGGGCTGGGAGCGCTCTTCTTTTGGGCAAACACCTGGGCAATGGAGTGCGCCGCCGCACCGCAGGGCGCCGCAAGATCGACGGCTCTGAAGTCCGTCCCGGCTCGGACGGCGCGAATTGACATAGAAATCTCGCTCGAGTCAGGCCTGCCGCCGACGGCATCCCAAGATTGGCACAAGATCTTGACGGAGCTCAAGGTCGACGGCGTCCGCCTTCGCTCCGCCACGCCGACGGACAAAATCGAGATCACCACAACCGGTAGCGCCGCGGCGCCGGCGTACAAAGTCGTGGGACGCCTCAGCGGCTCCAGCGTGCTGACTTTGCCGGGGGGCCGATTTCAAACCAGCGATCGGGCCGCCCTGGGCGCCTGGCTCGCCAAGCTCCGCCAGGAAGGCCCCGGCCGCGCCACCGGCGGGCCGCGCGTGCCGTTCGGGCTCACCAAGGACCAGTTCGAGCAGGTCAGCCGGGACTTGTCGCAAACGGTTAGCTTCTCGACCGTCGGGCAATCTCCGACCGAGTTCGTCGACAAGCTGGCCGGCTCGCTGGCGCTGCCGCTGACCGCTGACCGCCAGCAAGCCAGGCTGCTGAAAACCGCGGCGCCGCTCGATGTCGAGCTGCAAGGCATTTCGGCCGGCGTTGCGCTGGCTTACACGCTCGACGGCGCCGGGCTGGCGCTCGCGCCGAGGGCCGAGACCGGTAAGCCGCTCGGATATGCGATCATCAACGCCGAAAGCAACGCACAGCGCTGGCCAATTGGCTTGCCTCCAAAGCGCCCCAAGACGGAGCTCGCCCCCGAGATGTTCGAAACGATCGAGGTCGAGCTCGACGACGTCGAATTGAATCGGGTTCTCGATAGCATCGGCGAGGCGACGAAGCTGCCGGTCCTCACCGATCGCCGCAGCCTGGCGAAGGCCAACATCGATCTCGCCAAGACGCGCGTCTCGCTCCCGAACAAAAAACTGGTCTACGCCAGCGTCCTCGACCGCACACTGGGCCCAAAGTTCCTCGAACACGAAATCCGCGTCGACGACGCCGGCCGCCCCTTCCTGTTCATCCGGGCGGTCCGCGCCGCGCCTGCCGCCGAACCTCGCCCGGCCAAAAGCAAGGGGAAAGCGCCTTGATCCTGCCAGGTGAACAAGTCGTGCGGACGATCGAAGCGCTCGGCGTGACGCACGTCGTCTGGCTACCTGACTCCGCGATCGGGCCGTGGCAGCAGGCGCTCGAAGCCTCGACGAGCGTGACGCTCGTCCGCGTCTGCCGAGAAGGCGAAGCGTGGACGATCGCCGCCGGGCTGTGGCTGGGGGGGAAACGCCCGCTGGTGGTGATTCAGAACACGGGGCTCTTCGAATCGGGCGACGCACTGCGGAACGTGCTCTTCGATCTGCGATTGCCGATCTTCGCCTTGATCGGCTATCGCGGCTACCTTGTTCCGAACTCGGCCGACACGGCAAAGCTGCTGACGGAACCAATCTTGCACGCTTGGGGTATCGAGCGCGTGCTGATCGATTCTCCGGAGGAGCTGCCGCGGCTGGCAAGTTTTTATAGAGATTGCCAGGCGGCCGGCGTTCCCGGCGTGGCTTTGATCGCCGAAGGAAAAGGATGAAACGACCGCGATGAACGCTCCCTCTACCGCTGGTAAAGCGAATTCGGCCGCGCGGATGCCGCTGGTTGCGGCGCTGGAAGTCGTTCATCGATTGCGTGGCGAGAGCGTCGTGCTCACCACAATGGGCTCGGCCCGCGAGTGGCCGAAGTTCTCGCCCCATCCGCTCGATTTTCATTACATCCCTTCGGCCATGGGACACGCGCCGATGGTCGGGCTGGGGCTAGCGCTCGCGCAACCGAAGCGCCACGTGATCGCGTTCAATGGCGATGGCTGCATGCTGATGAGCCTCGGCTGCCTGGTGACGATCGTTGCCAGCGGGGTGAAAAACCTGACGCTGATCGGGCTCGAAAACGGCGTGTACGAGGTGACCGGTGGGCAGGCGACAGCGGGCGCCGCGGCCAAAGTCGACTTCGCCGGCATGGCCCGGTCCGCGGGCTTTACGAGCGTGACCGAGTTCAGCGACCTGGCCGAGTGGGAAGCCCGCGCCGCGGAGACGCTGGCGCTACCGGGCCCGCGGTTTATTGTGTTGAAGGTGGCCCGCGTGGCGGATTATGAGCTCACTGCGCCAGGACCGATGGCAGAGCGGATCGTAAAGTTTCGCGCTGCGCTCGGCGTGAGTTAGTTGCTTGAGGCACTTCCTTCGCCGAATTCCCCAACCCTGTTCTAACGTATTAAAAGTTTCCGCATGGTCGTTCAATGAATGGCTTTGAGCGACAGATCGCAATTCTATAGCCGCATCGGTATAGGAGGCGCCGTGGCACTCCAGTACTTTTGGTATTATCGACCTGATGAGTCATTCCCACCCAATCCGATCGTTCATCCCGAACAATTCGGCGATTCGGATCGACTGAACATTGCCTGCACACAGACACCTTTTTCGGCCAGTCGTCAGAAGAAAATCGTCGATGCTTGGTGCGACATTTTGCCAAAGTTGTCGAACGTTCGCTTACTTTGGTTTTCATCGCGAGTCCCCCAGAGATTGTTCAAAGCCGCATGCCTCGCGCCGCGCTTGGAAGGTCTCTACATCAAATGGAGTGGCATCAACGACCTCGCGCCGCTCAATAAATCAGGGCAACTGACTTACTTCCACCTTGGACAGTCAGCGCGGATCTCTTCGATCGAACCTCTAGGCAAAGCGAGACAACTGCGATGGCTGGGGCTTGAACTTCTGTCTCGCGTGCGAGACGTCTCGGTCATCGGCAAATTGGTTGGCCTTGAGGGCCTTTGGTTGGAAGGAAGCATGGGAACAACGTGGAGAATTAGCACGCTAGCTCCTCTCGGAACGCTTTCCTCGCTTCGATACCTTTCAGTCGCCAATCTCCGCACGGATGACATGACGCTGGCGGGACTGTTTCCACTATCGAATCTTGCGGTCTTTCGCGCAGCGAAGTGGTGGAAACCCGAGGAAATCGATGAGATCCGACGCCGAAACCATGCTCTGGCGGAATTCCATTAGGGACGAAGCGAGCCGAAGAAATCTCGTGCCCCGCTACACCGTCATCCGCTCCCACAGCAGTCGATAATACTTCATCACGCGGATCGGGTCGGCGGTTTTGTCCCCTTCTTCCAACAAGGTCCAACCTTGGAAGTTGGCGCCTTTGAGAAGCTCGAACAATTGCTGCCAAGGGTAGTTGCTGATCAGATCGTGGATGTGAATCGTGCCGAGGCGATCTTGCACCAGCTTGAAGTTCGATTCGAGTCCCTTGCCGGCCAGGTCGGTGGCGTTGCAATTCCAGCAGACCGTGGCGCCGGGATGCTTGGCGGCGTCCATGATCGTTTTGACGTTCGGCAGTTCGTCGGTGCCGCGGCCGTGGACTTCGAGCCGGATGGCGACGCCGTAGCCTTCGCCGAACGCCGCCACCTCGTCGAGCGAGCGGCCGATCTGTTCGAGCGTCTGCGCCACCGGAACTTCCTTCGGCAGGCCGTTGGGCCGAACCTTGACGCCGGTCCCGCCGCAATCGTGGCAGAGCTTGATGAACTCCTTCGTCTCGTCGATGTTCTTCTTCACCACGGCCTTGTCGGGCGAGTGGAATTCGCAGGCCGTGCCGAGCCCTACCAGCTCGACGCCCGAATCGGCGAAGCGCTTGGCCACCTCGCGCCGCTCCTCCGGCGAAAGCGCAATCTCGACGCCGTGCTTGTGGCTGGTGCGCAGCTCGACGCCGCGGAAACCGGTGAGCTGGCAGTTCTTGATCACCGTCGGGAGATCCCAATCAGCGCCCCACATGTAGGTGACGAGTCCTAGTTGCATGGCGATGGTCTCTCAGGATGGAATGGAAGTGGGTCAATTGTCGCTGGTTGGGCGATGTTCACAGTATGAAAGAGGCTTGAGGCGATTGCCAGCGGGAGGGCGGACTTCTGGCGAGATCGGGAGTCTTTTTGCGGCGCCTGCTCGGCGGGAGCCTCGCACTCCCGTCTTGTGGCCTTCAGTCTTTTTCCTCTAGCCTTTAACCTCTGGTCTCTAGCCCTCCTACACCAGCTCATCCAGTTCATCCACCAGCCGTCCGAAATAGGCCAGGGCCGTATCGACCGGTTCCGGCTTCGACATGTCGACGCCGGCGTCTCGCAGCAGCTCCAAGGGGTCCTTCGAGCAGCCCCCTTGCAGGAAACGCAGATAATCCCGCACCGAATCTTTTACCCCGGTTGTGACGCGCTCCGACAAGGCAATCGCCGCCGACAGCCCGGTGGCGTATTTGTAGACGTAAAACGAATGATAAAAGTGCGGGATCCGGAAGCACTCCAGATCGAGTTCGGGATCGAGGGTGAACTCGGGGCCGAAGTACGCGACCAGCAATTCGTGGTAGACGCTCTTGAAACGCTCGACTGTCAGCGGCTCTCCTTGCTCGGCCAGCTCGTGCGTGATTTTTTCGAACTCGGCGAACATCGTCTGCCGCAACACGGTGGCCCGGATCGCGTCGATCTCGCGATTGATCAGGTAAGCCCGTTCCCGATCGTCTCGGGCGTTGGCCATCAAATGCTTGCTCAGCAATTGCTCGTTGAACGTGCTGGCCACCTCGGCCACAAAGATCGTGTAGTTGTAATATTGAAAGGGCTGCGTCTTGGCCGAAAGGTGGGAGTGCATCGAATGCCCCGCCTCGTGCGCCAGCGTGAAGACATGATCGAGCACGTCGCTCTGAAAGTTCATCAAGATGTAAGGATCGCCGTCGAACGAGCCGGAACTGAATGCGCCACTTTGTTTGCCTTGGTTTTCGTACCGATCGCACCACCGCCCCAGCAGTCCGCGCGAGACGACGTCGCAATACTCGCTCCCTAGCGGCTCCAACGAACGAACGACGACCTGGCATGCCTGGTCCCAAGTGTGTCGCTTTTCGATGTCGCTAAGAATCGGCACGTAGGTGTCGTACTGATGGATGTCGCGGAGCTTCATCTTGCGGCGCCGCATGGCGTAATAATGATGCAGCGCCGGCAGATTGCGGCGGACGCTGGCGATGAGGTTATCGTAGACCGACGTCGGCACGTTGTCCGGGAAGAGTGCAGCCGCCAAAGACCCGGCGTAACCGCGGGCCTTGGCGTAGTAGACGTCGCGATGAACCGACCCGGCGAGCGTGGCGGCGAGCGTGTTTTCATGCGCGGCGAACTGCTGATAATACTGCCCAAACGCCGCCTGCCGCACGCTCCGCTTGGGAGACTGGAGCAGCGCCGAAAACGAAGCGTGGCTCAGCTCGATCTTTTCTCCCTTGTCGTTCTCGATCGGCCCGAATTTGAGATCGGCGTTGTTGAGCTGCCGGAATATCTGGTTCGAGGCCGAGGCCATTTCGCTCTGCATCGCCAGCAGTTTCTCTTCGCCGTCGGTGAGCGTGTGCGGCTTGAATCGCAACAGCCGCTCGAGCATCAGCTTGTACGGCGCCAGTTCCTTCGAGGCGAGAAATCGCTTCATCTTGGCCGCTGGAATGGCGATGATCTCGGGCCGGATATAGCTGGCAATTTGCGCGGCGCGACTACCGGCGTTTTGATAGCGCCCCTGCATCCGCTGGTACGCGCTGTTGGCCGTGTCTTCGGCCGTTTTCAGAAAGGCGTACGTCCCCAATCGCTCGCCGTCGCGGTCCATCGAGACGTCGAACTTCAAGCAGGCGGCCAGCGCCTTGGGATCGTCGGCCAAGGTTCCGCGGAACTTTTCATAGCCCGCGATTCGGCGTTCCCACTTGCTGAACGCGGTTTCCCAGGCGGCGTCGTCCGCAAACAGGCTGCTCAGATCCCATTGGTCGGCCGCCTTCACCTGGCTGCGCTTCGGGAGCTGCTTGACTTTCGAGGCAGGTTTTTCTTTTGCAATGCGAATCATTTGAAATCGATTTTATAAGCCAATTGTAAAGGAGGAACTGTTTAGCCGAGGAGCAGGTCAACCCAGCGTCGCTCGTCGTACGAAGAGAGCACCGCGTCGGCCACGCGCTGCGCTTGTAAGCCATCTCGAAAACTCGGAACCGCCGGACGCTTTTCGACGATCGCCGAAACGAATTCCCACACCAGGTCGTAGCGAAAGACGGTGGCGGGTTTCCCTTCGGCCGGATTTCGCGGGCTGCCAGCCGGTTTGAGATACTCCGCCGGCACGTCGACCGGCCCCAGATCTTTGCCCGTCGCCCCCAGCAAAATCACATTCGGCTCATGCAATCGATAGACGGCCGAGCCCTCGCTGCCGTTGATCTCGGCCCATTCGTGACCGAAACCGTCGCGATGATAACCCTTGGCCAGCGTCGTCCCTTCCCACACTCCGACGGCGCCGCTGGCGAATTCGCCGATGAACGCCGACCAATCGTCGACGTCCGACGGGGCGCAGCCGCGGCCGTCGGGCGTGGTTGTCCGCGGCGCGAAGCGGGCCACCGCCCCGCTGACGCTCTTGATCGGACCCAGCAGGTCTTGCGCAAAGTCAATGCGGTGGATCGTCATGTCGAACAAGTCGCCGGCGCCCGCCTTGTCTTTGTATTGCCGCCACCCCCAACTCGTCTCGGGCCAGTCCAAAAATCGCTGCGAGCGAAAATGGCGAGGCTCTCCCAACTGGCCGCTGCTGACCAACTGCTTCAAATAGCGCATCGACGGCGCAAAGCGATACGTAAAGGCGGTCATGTGGACGACGCCAGCCCGCTCGGCCGCGACGAACATCTCTTCGACCTCGACGGCCGACAGGCCCAGCGGCTTTTCGCACATGATGTGCTTCCCGCCGGCTGCGGCGGTCAGGGCGATCTCTTTGTGCGTGAAATTCGGCGTGGCGATGATCACCGCGTCGACATTCGGATCGGCGCACAACTCGTGATAGTCGGTCGTGACCCGTTCGATTCCCCAATCCGCGCGGCGTCGTTCGACGAGCGCCGGATCGGCGTCGCAGGCCGCGACCAATTCGGCCCGCGGATCGAGGCGGATGCCCGGCGCGTGGTGATAATCGCTCACCGCGCCGGCCCCAATGATTCCGATGCGCACCGGCTTCGATAAACCGCTCATAATCGCTACATTCTCCCAGATTTTCCAAGATCGAAAGGGCCAGCCTACGAGTTTAGCTTGTGGCGAACAAGGGCGTCGGTTGGCGGCCATGCACGATTCTGCGACAATCGATCATCGCTCCCGATTCTGCATTTTCCAGCCACCGAGGATGCCCGCGCATGGCCAGACCGCTAACCCTGTTCACCGGACAATGGGCAGACCTGCCGCTGGAAGACGTCGCCCGCAAGGCGGCCGATTTCGGCTACCAGGGTTTGGAACTCGCCTGCTGGGGGGACCATTTCGAAGTCGACCGGGCGCTCGCCGAGCCGGGCTATTGCGCCGGCCGCCGCGATCTGCTCGATCGTTACGACTTGCAAGTCCACGCCATCAGCGCGCACCTCGTAGGGCAGGCGGTGCTCGATCCAATCGACGAGCGGCATCAGTCGATTCTTCCCCCGCGCGTGTGGGGAGACGGCAAGCCGGCCGGCGTAAACGCCCGCGCCGCCGAAGAGCTGAAGCAAACGGCTCGCGCCGCGCAAAAGTTGGGCGTCGGCGTCGTCAACGGCTTTACTGGGTCGAGCATTTGGCACATGCTCTATTCGTTCCCTCCGGTCTCGCAGGGGATGATCGACGCCGGCTACGCCCTGTTCGCCGAGCGGTTTCATCCGATCCTCGACGTCTTCGCCGATTGCGGTGTCCGCTTCGCGCTCGAAGTCCATCCGACCGAGATCGCCTTCGATCTCTACACCGCCGAGCAGACGCTCGCAGCCATCGATCGCCGCGAGGAATTCGGCTTCAACTTCGACACCAGCCATTTGTTGTGGCAAGGGGTTGACCCGGTCGAGTTCTTGCGGACTTTTCCCGACCGGATCTATCATGTCCACATCAAGGACGCGATCGTCACGCTCAACGGCCGATCAGGCATCCTGGCCAGCCACTTTAATTTTGGCGACCCGCGCCGAGGCTGGGACTTTCGCTCGCCGGGGCGGGGCGGCGTGAACTTTGAAGAGATCATCCGCGCGCTCAACGCCCTGCATTACGAGGGGCCGCTATCGGTCGAATGGGAAGACGTGGGGATGGACCGCGAAGCGGGCGCCCGCGAGGCCGCCGAGTTCGTCAAACGACTCGATTTCCAACCGAGCAAAGTAGCGTTCGACGCGGCCTTCGCTGAGAAATAGCCCATCGCGTCGCTTCAAACTTGACCTCAAGTGTGCCGCTGCTGGCTCGTCCAGCAGTGTGGAAAAGATCCGGCTCACGGACTACGCTGGCTCCTTCTGTAGCCCGCCTTTGTGAGGCCGTCCGTTCGTCAGGGCCTCAGGGATCGAAGACCCGGCGAAACAGGCGTTCGACGCCACCACGCTGGTCCCCGTGTTACACTGAAAGAGACTGGTTCCAGCGCGATTGTGATCGACCGAGGGGGTCGGCCATTCATTTCTTAACATGCCATCTTCGAGACGAGTTACGCTACAGCCGGCGCACCTCGCGCTGCGCGTTGACACCCGTTTTTCACGTTGCTCTCGCGGCTATCGCGATCTGGTCATCCGCCGGCGATAGGGCGCTCGCTGCAAAGCCCGACGTCACGTCCAATCGCCACGCCGACATGCTCGCCAAATACGCCGAGCAATTGGCCGCGCTGGCGGAAGACGCCTCGCAATTGGGACTCACTTCGCAAGCCGCCATGGCGCGCCGCTGGCTGCCGCCCATTCCTCCCAACACGTTGCGCTATGCCCAAAGGCCGCCGATCGCCGCCGATGCCGCGGCGCCGTCTGTCGCCGGCAAGGCGAGCTCGCCCAAGCAGACCGAGGATTCGCAACCGAGCGTCGAAACGCAGTGGCGTGAGCGGTTCGACCAGGCCCGCTCGGCGCAGGCCAAGGCCTTGTTCGCGCTGGCCGGCGAAGCCGTCGAGGCGGGCGAGGCGAGCCTTGCCTTTCCGCTGCTGGTCGAAGCACTTCGCGAAGATCCCGATCACGCCGCGGCGCGCAAGATCCTGGGCTATGAGCGAATGAAAGATCGCTGGGTCACGCCATACGAAGCTCGCAAGACGCGCGAAAAACAGGTCTGGCATCCGCAATTCGGTTGGCTCCCTGCCGCGAACGTCAAACGCTACGAAGTGGGTGAGCAATTTTATCGCGGTCGCTGGATGAAAACCGAAGACGCCAATCGGCTGGGCGCGCAGCCGAAGAATGGCTGGGACGTGGCGACCGAGCACTACGTGGTTCACACGAATCACAGTCTGGAAGAAGGAGTCCGCCTGGCGACGCGGCTGGAGCGGCTGTACGACGTCTGGCAGCAGGCGTTCTCCGCGTTCTGCGCCACCGACGAGCAACTCGCCCGCCGCTATCATGGGCAGGCCGCCACGCGGCGCGAGCCGCCACAGCACAAGGTCGTCCTGTTCCGCGATCGCGATCAGTACATCGAAGCGCTCAAAGAAGAGCAGCCAAACATCGATCTCTCCAGCGGCTTCTACCTGGCGAGCCGCCGTGAGGCCTATTTTTATTTTGCCGAGGGAGAGCGCGACGACACCACGCTCTACCACGAAGCGACGCATCAATTGTTCAGCGAGATTCGGCCCGTCAGTCGCGATATTGGCCGGACCGCCAACTTTTGGATCGTCGAGGGGATCGCCTGCTACATGGAATCGCTCGTCGAGCAAGACGGCTGGACGCTGCTCGGCGGGAACGACGCCGTGCGGCTGCGCGACGCGCAGCATCGACTGCTGGCCGACGATTTTTACGTGCCGCTGGCCGAGTTGACCGGCTTCGGCATGGAGACCTTGCAGCGTGACCCGCGCATTGCCAGGCTGTACAGCCAGTCAGCCGGGCTGACCCATTTTCTGATCCACGCCGCCGGCGGCCGCTACCGGCGGCCGCTGATCGAATACCTGGTGGCGGTCTACACCGGTCGGGATCGGCCCAGCACGCTCGCGGACGTGACCGGCGAAAGCGACGTCCGCCTCGACGAACAATACAGAGAGTTTCTCAAGAGCATCAAATAATCGTGCCGTCTTCAGTCAGTTAGCGAAGTCATCGCGCCAATGCTCGTAGGAGAGATATATCGTGCGTCCCTGGAAACTGGCCGAGACGAACTACGCCTACGTCAAGGAACACACGTTCGAGGTGGCCGTGCTGCCGCTGGGGGCGACTGAGCCTCATAATCTTCACCTGCCCTACGGGACCGACACGATCGAAGGCGACGTGGTCGGCGAAGAGATCTGCGCCGCGGCCCACGCTCGCGGCGCAAAGGTGATTCTGCTGCCGACGATTCCTTACGGAACCGAGACGAATCAGTTGGCCTATCCGCTGTCGATGAACGTCAATCCCTCGACATTGGCGGCGGTGATCCGCGACCTGGTGGAATCGCTGGCGCGGCATGGCATTCGCAAAATCGTGCTATTGAATAGTCATGGCGGCAACGACCTCAAACCGGTATTGCGCGAATTGTTCGGCCAGACGACCGCGCATCTGTTCCTCTGCAATTGGTACAAGGTATTGGCCGATTGCGAGCGGGAGATTTTTGACGATCCAGGAGATCACGCGGGCGAAATGGAGACTGCGTTCATCCTGGCCTACCGGCCCGAGTTGGTGGCGCGCCGGCCCGACGGAAGCTTAGCCGCTGACGATGGGGCCACGGCGGAAACTCTGTTCGAAGCAGTCAACCGCGGCTGGGTTTCGATCACCCGCCCCTGGCACTTGCTGACCACCAATACCGGCGCCGGCAATCCTCACGCGGCGACGGCCGAAAAAGGGCGTCGCATGATGGAGCGGCTGGTCGAGCGGCTCTCGACGTTCCTGGTCGAACTTTCCGCCGCGCCGATTAACGAACGCTTTCCGTATTGAACCCTTTCGGATTCGCGCAAGGGAAGGCCACCGAGCACACAGAGAACACCGAGGGGGAAAAGAGGGCATTGAATTCGGCCTCGGCAGAGTTCGACCGAGCGAACAATAAATCGCTCTCTCGTTCCTCTTCTTTCTCGGTGACCTCTGTGTGCTCGGTGGCAATGCATTTTGCTTAGCGCGCTCGACGCTGCGCGCGATGGCGAGCTTGCGTGGCGCTGGCGACTCAACTTTCGCTCTCGGTCGTCCCTTGCAACGTCAGCACAAACTGCCGGGCTGTGGCGCGATCGCGATGTTCGCAGAGGTAAATTCCCTGCCACGTTCCCAGCGCCAGTCGTCCACCGGCGATAGGAACTGAGACGCTGCTCCCTAACATCGCCGCCTTGACGTGAGCCGGCATGTCGTCCGGGCCTTCGCAAGTGTGGTCGTACGGAAAATCCTCCGGCGCGAGCGAATTGAATACGCGCTCCAAGTCTCGCGGCACGTCGGGATCGGCGTTTTCGTTGATCGTCAGCGAAGCCGAAGTGTGCTGAATATAGATATGTAATAGCCCGACGCGGATGGTCCGCAGCTCAGGCAGCGCCGCGAGAATTGAATCGGTAATCAAATGAAAGCCACGCCGCTGGGGGGGAAGTCGCAGCGTGCGTTGAAACCACTTCATAAGAATCTCGCTGGTGAGATGACAGAATGGGTCGCTGATCCGGACCGGCGCTTTGAAAAAGACCAGAAACAAGCCCGGCCGCGAGACATATGCCGAACGGGGGTGTTACATTAGGGTCTGCCCAAACATATCGCCAGCGATCGGGCCTTGAAATCGACAAGATTACGCCCTGGCGAGACGCCCGTGACCGTCAATTTACCGAAAGAGGAACGCTCGTGAAATTCAGCAAATACCTGGTTCTCTTGGTGCTGGCGATCTCCTCTCCCGCCCGAGCTGCGGTGCTGAACGGCGCGGGCATCGGCGTCTATGGCGACAGCATGTCGATGCAGTATTCGTTTTGGCTGCCGCTGGCGCCTCAATTCAACTACAACGTCTTCTACAACGGCACGCAATACAATTGGGTCGATTTGCTCTCTCAGAACGGCTACAACTTCGGACCCTCGGCCTCGTACATGAACGAGCAACTCAAGACCTATGACGTGGCGATTTCAGGCGAAAAGAGCTCGGATCTTCCCTCGCAGGTCGACGTGCTACAGCCAGACATAACGGCCGGCAACGTAAACCTCGTCGTGTTGATGATGGGAGCGAACGACTTCGACGGTGCGGAGTACTCGACGATCTACAGCGCCGCCTCAAAGCATTCCTACAATCCCTTGAACGACGCCGGGGTCCAGGCGTTCATGTCTTCGATCATGTCGTACTTCACGTCGACCGTCGACGCCACATTGGCGGAGAATCCGGCGACCCAGATGATTCTGAGCACGATACCCGACGTGGGAGTTACGCCCGAGTTTATGGCGAACTACCCGAAGGCTGCCCAGCGCGCGGCGGTGACCGCGGTCACGCAGGCGGTGAATCAGGAGATCCTCGCTCTGGCCAAGCAGCATCATTTCCCGGTTATCGACATGTTTGCGATGGCTAATCGTTCCCTGACGCCGCTCACCGTCGGCGGAGTCAAGCTGATCGAAAGCGGCGGGACCTCGGGCAAAGACGAATATCTCAGCGACGGCTTTCACCCCGGCACCGTTGTGCAAGGACTGATGGCCAACGGCATGCTGATGGCCGCCAACCTGGCCTATCACGATCCAGTCACCTACTTGAGTGATCAGTACATCCTCGGCAAAGCGGGCGTGTCGCACAACAACACGACGTCATTCTTCGACGTCAGCCCCTATGTGATCGTGCCGGAGCCGTCATCGGCGACGCTCGCCGCGCTGGGCGTGATCGCGTCGTTGTGGATCGGTCGTCGGTCGGCGCGGCGCGCATGAGTTCACGATGCAGTCTCGTCGCCAGCCTCTCTGCGTGACGAGGGGAATGCTCATTCTCTATTTTTTGCCGCATTCGTTTGGCCACGACGTCTCACGATCCGCGCCAAGCAGAAAAATAGCTCAAATACCCCATTTTTATGGTTTAGCGGGCGAAAACTCCGCCCAATTGGCCCGATCGGAGAGAAATTGCATCAATCGACTCCTGCGCGAGACGTCGCACGGCCTTCTGCGGGCTCGGCGGTCGGCTTACAAGTTGGAAATCTGCGGCAAAAAGCTTGACGCTACGCGCCGTTCTACGAATAATTGCGTGTTCAGAAAGTATTAATCGCTTGTGTCTGTTGTGGGAGCTTGCCGTTCGACCTGAGACCGTATGAAACGCTCGTGAGGAGTGTCGTCCTGTGCGACCTGAGTCCTCACGAAGCCCTCCTTTGTTGGACGCTCGCCGATCGAACTGATCGGTCCAACCTAAATCGTCCGACGCTCTCCGACGCAGCATGAATCGTTATTTATTGTGGTAGTATTTTTGTTTCGCTGGTTCTGTTTGTTTGGAAGGTAGGTTGTTGCGATGCGGAATGTATTCGAAGCGATTCTAGAGTTCGGCCATGACGAGGATTTTGCTCCGGTCGAGACCAAGGAGTTTGCGGCGACCGAGGCGCCCGCCGGGTCGAACGAGAAACTCGATGTGTTGGCCGCTCGGATTGCGCTGGGCTTGCCGCTGTGGCACCCAGAAGATCGGGCCGACTACTCCGGCCTGACCGGCGCGGTCCGTCCTCGCGAGTGAATCGCAAGGCGCCTCTCGCGCTCACTCTGCACGGGACTACCGCAGGTGGCTCTCGTGTAGCTTTTGAAAAGTTGACTTTGGCAATCCGCGCGGAATCGATACGCAGCAGTTAAAGGCGCTGCATGGGATTGCGATGCGCAACGGGGATCGGACATTCAGTGACACCGCAAACGTAGTTGCCCGACTGTCAATCGTTGCGAGCCATGCAACGGGGCATAGCGATCATTCATCCATTCGGCCCCGGCCAGACGCTACTTAGGCGCTTCTGGCGGGGCCGCTTCGGTTTTGGCGGCTTGGGCTCTTGCAGCCTCTGCTTTTTCTACGGTCGCCTTCTCCTCGGCTGCTTGTGCCGCTGACGCCGAAGCTTGCGCGGCCGCCTCGGTCGCCGCTTTTGCTGCCGCCGCCTTCTCGGCGAGCGCCTTGTCGGCGGCCGCTTTCTCTGCGGAGAGCTTCTCAGCCTCGGCCTGGGCCGCCTTCAGTCGGTCAGCGGCGACGGTGACGGCCGCGGTCTTTTCCGTGGCGCTCTTTTCGAGCGCGGCCAGCTCCACGGTGGCCTGCGCTGCTGCTGCGGCGGCGACGGCGGCTCGGGCCGTCTCGGCCTCGACCAGCATCGCCAATGTCGGCGGATTGGCCGCCAGGCGACCCAGCAACTTTCCGTCCGCTGTGTCCGAAAGGCGAAGCTCGCCCGTCCAGTCGCCGGCCACCACGCGGGCGCCATCATGCGTGAACACGCTCCGCAAGGCGATGTCGCCGAACGCTTCGAGCGGTTTTTGCGCGGCCCCGTTCTGATCCCAGATTTTCGCCAGCTTGTCGCGCCCCGTGCTGACCAACCGGCCATCGCGGGCGAAGTTCACCCAGGTGGCGCCGCCGGGATGGGCGTTCCAGTTCTTAACGACAGTCCCATTGTCCATTTCCCACAGCTTGATCGTGCCGTCCTCGCTGCTGCTGGCCAGGACGTTGCCGTCGATCCGCCAACTGACGGCCGTAATGCCGAGCGTATGCCCTTTGAGGTTCTGGAACTCACGCGCCGTTTCGGCCTCCCAGACGAACATGCCGCCGCTCCGGTCGGCCGTGGCCAACAGCGCGCCGTCAGGGCTGAATTCGAGCGAACAGATCCAGTCGGTGTGCTTGCGGATCTCATTCACCACTGAGCCATCTTCAACCGAGTAAATTCGCACAACGCGGTTCGGGCCGCCCAGCGCGATCCGCGTGTGGTCGTCGTTGATATCGGCCGCCAGCACGGCGTCCAACTCGTCGCCCACCTCGACCACGCGCTGGCCAGTGCGAATGTCGAACACCACCACCTTGCCGGCCTGTCCGCCTCGTCCGCCACCTGCTAGCAGCAAGCCGCCCGAACGGCTGAACTTGAGAATTTGCGGCGTACCTTCGGTAAACGGCAGCACGCCCAATAGCTGCTGGTTGTCGGTGTTGTAGAGCAAGATCTGCTTTTGCCCGGCGATCGCCACCAGCGGCGCCCAAGGACTGGCCGCGATGGCCGTCACGGCACTGGCTCGCGTGGTGTAAACGACCGGTTGCCGCGAGAGTTTTTCGGGCATGGGCGGCGGACCTTCCGGCTTTCCGGCGCCCCCCGCGGCGGCCAATTCGACTTTCGGCTTGGCCTTCATCTTGGCTACCGAGCCCGATTTCTCAAGCGCTCCGCCGGCGATCCACTGCTTGATGGTCGTGAGCGCCGCTTCGGGGAGCTTGTCTTGACTCGGAGGCATCTCGGGCGCCTCTTCGTGCGAGACGAGCTTCCAGAGACGCGAGGCGTCGATGTCACCCGGCTCGATCACTTCGCCGCTGGCGCCGCCGCGCATCAGCGCCGCGTAGTTGTCGGTCCGTAGATCGCTCTTGGGATTGTCCTGCCCGTGACAACTGAAGCAATGCTGGCGAAAGATCGCCTGCACGTGCTCTTCGTAGGTCACCTTGGGCTGTGCCTTTTCGCCGGGCTTTGCTGCGTCGGGCTTGGCCTCATCGGCCCGCGCCGCGACGGAGAGCCCGCAGCAAATCGCCGCGATGAACAACAACCGGAGGCAGAAAGATTGCAACAACATGATCACGCCATTTAGTGGTTAAATAGGAATTCGCGAGAGTTGAGGACTGCCCAGAAGATGTCTTCCAATCCCTTTTGCGGCGCGGGATCGGCCGCGACGATCGCCAGTAGTTTTTCCGTTTCCTGCGGCGTCGGCTTGCGCGCCAGAGAGCGGACGTACATCATTTCGATCAATTGCTGCGGGGTGGCGCCGGCGTCGAGCATTCGCTTGATCAGGCCGCCGTCGCGCACCTTGGTCTCGACCGTGTCGCCGTTGAGCAGATGCAGCGATTGCGAAAGGGTCGGGTCGGTCTTCACCTCGCAGATGCCGACCGTCGCCCGGTTCGAGCGACCGAACGTCGTCAGGAAGTAGGTCGAGGCGTTGCCATCGGCGATCTGCACCGCGCGGGCGCCCAGCGGCAGCCCAGGGAACTTGTCCTTGGTCTCGGTGATCTGGCTGACGCTGTCGAGCACGTTCTCGGCGAAGATCCGTCGAATTCTGGCGTGCGCGAAGTTCAACTCGTCCGATTCGTTGCTGGCGTTCCGCTGGCTGCTGCGCTGATACGCCTGCGAGTTGCAGATATCGCGCACCAATTGCTTGAAATCGTAGTTGTATTGCGTAAAGCGGTCGCCGAGCGCCTTATAGAGCTCGGGGTTGGTCGCCGGGTTGCTCACCCGCACGTCATCGACCGGCTCCACAATGCCGACGCCGAAGAAATGAGCCCAAACGCGATTGGCGACGCTGGTGGCGAAGTACGGATTCTCCGGCGACGCCAGCCATTTGGCCAGCAGCACACGGCGATCCTGGCCGGCGGTGTTCGGCGCAGGTCCGCCGAGAAACTTGGGCGCCATCACGCGCCCGCCAACCGGGTGCGTCACTTCGCCTCCGCCTGAATTGAAGATGATCGTCTCGCGGTAATCCTCACCCGTCTTGCGGCCGACCTGCGAGAAAAACGCAGCGAAGCTGTAGTAGTCGTCCATCGTCCAGCGGTCGAACGGATGGTTGTGGCACTGCGAGCATTGCGTGCGGATGCCCATGAAGACTTGCGCCACGTTTTCCGCCGTCTTCAGCGTGTCGCGCTCGATCTGGTAGTAGTTGGTGGCTGGGTTGGTGAACGTGCCGCCGTTGGCGCCGAGCAGCTCTTGCACCATCTGATTCAGCGGCATGTTGCTCGAGATCCGCTCAGTCAGCCAATTGGAATACAAGAACATCGATTTGTAGCTGACGTCGTTCGTGCTCTTGACCATCAGCAGCTCGGCCCACTTCATGGCCCAGATTTCGGAGAACTCTTTGCGCTGGAGCAAGCGGTCGACCAACTTGGCGCGCTTTTGCGGATCTTGATCGGCGGTGAACTCTTGATATTCCTGCTCCGGCGGCAGCATGCCGGCGACGTCGATCGTCACGCGACGCAGGAAGACCTCATCGGTGCAGATCTCGCTCGGCAAGATCCGCAGCTTTTGCAACTTGGCGTTGACCAACTCGTCGATGTAATTGGCAGGCGGCGTCGTGGGAGGCGTGTACTGCAAGTCCTTGGGGAGCACCAGCACCTGGCTGCCGACGGTGTGCGTCGCGAAGCGGGCCATCACGAACGCCTCGCCCCGGTTGGCGGCGGTCACGAGTCCGTCCGGATTGATCGCCGCCGAGTTGTCGTTATTGGTCAGAAACACCGCCAGGTTGGTGATATCGCGGTCTGTGCCGTCGGAGTATTTCGCGCGGGCGATGAACTGCTGCGTGGCGCCTTCCCCTTCTAGCACGACCTGGCTGGGATAGACCTCGACGCTGGTGGGCGTGGCGACGTCGGCGGCGTCGTTCGGGGCGCCCGCCTCGAGCCAGCGGATCAACGTCTGGTAGTACTCGCTCTTGTCGTCGAATCGCTTACCGCCGGTGTGCGGCACCGCGCCCACGGCCTTCTCGACGAGCAAGCTCTCCTTGGGCAGCGCCAGGTTGACGCGGCGAAAGCTCAGCTCGCGCGTCAGTCGGAAATGGTCGCCTGCCGGATCAAACCCAAACAGCGACAGGCGGAAGCCGTCTTTGCCCCGCGCGGCGCCGTGACAACTTCCCGTGTTGCAACCGGAACGCATGAAGACCGGCATCACATCCAAACGAAAGCTGATCGGACGATCGGCCGTTGCCTGCTTGACGACGACCGGGATGGTTTGCGTCTGGCCGGCGCACGTCACTTCGAGCGTCGTTTCGCCATC
>DASXPZ010000317.1:0-3367 GCA_036493275.1 Pirellulales bacterium | reverse complement strand
CGACGCCGGCGACTTGACCACGATCACCTGCCGGCCGGGCGAGCAGGTTCGCGCGGCGTTTCTGGTCGGCAAGAAAAAGCACATTTACGCGCTCACGACCAACTCGGTCTATTTCTTTTACAACTTGCCAGACAGCGCGGCTTTCGATCTGCGCGAGATCGAAATGTTGAACCGGCCCGCCGCTCCGGCGCAGCCGGTCGAGGCGCCGGAGCCGGTGGCCGCGGTTACCGATGCGACGGCGGGCGACAATCCAACGGCGCCGCCTGCGGTTCCTGCCTCGCCGCAATTTGCGAAGGTGAAGGTCAAGATCCTGGTCGACGACGACGAGCACGCGGTGCGCGAGATCTGGGAAGCGAGATTGCGAAAGCGAATCGCCGCGGCCTCGAAGATTCTTGAGTCGTACGCCGGGATCACTTTGGAAGTTGTCGCCTGCGACACCTGGATCACCGACAACAAGGTGAACGAATTCCCCCAAAGCCTGGCGGAGTTCGAACGCGACGTCTCCGCCGCGCCGGCCGACGTGGCGATCGGTTTTTCCAGTCAGTTTCAATTGATTAAAGGGCGCACTCACCTAGGCGGAACCCGCGGAGCCCTGGCGTCGCACATCTTGATCCGCGAATGGTCTCGGCAGATTTCCGAACCGGAGCGGCTCGAAGTCCTGGTGCATGAACTAGGGCACCGCTTTGGCGCAGTGCACAGCCCAGAAATCAATTCCGTCATGCGGCCGATGTTGGGCGATCGGAAGAGCGTCGCCAAGGGCTTTCGGATCCTGTTCGATCCGTTGAACACCCTGGCGATTCGTCTATTGGGCGAAGAACTGCGCGACCGCCGCATTCGTCGATTGGAAGACGTCAGCCCGCGAACGCAACAAAACCTAGTGGCGGTCTATTCGACGCTGGCCAAGGCCTTTCCTGAAGATCCGGCGGCCGGCGCGTACCTGGTGCGGTTGGGCGAACCGCCGCCGGCCGCGGCGCGACCGGCGATTCGAGGGCGCGGCCCAACGCTCGTTGAGGCGGCCCGCGTCGTCCGCGACGCCGTCGTGGAATTCGGCGATAGAAACCGGCGCCTGCCCGAGGCTTCAACTGCCGCCGGTCGAGAGGCGCGCTTGGAAGGAGACGATCTCACGGAACATTACGTCCGCGCTGCGGCGACCGCCGCCCTCACGTTGCCCGAGCAATTCAAAGTGAAGGCGTTTGGCATGGGGCTGGGAGTTGCCCTTTCGGACACAGACGATTGGCAGACCAACAACATCGCGCGCGAGATGCTGCCGTTAGTTGAGAACGCAAACGAACGCGCCAGACGCCGAGCGGTGATCGGCCAGCCCACCATGCACGGGCGGCACGACTTGGCGCGGCACTTCTTTTTGAGCGAGGCGATGGCCGGAATCTCGTCCGCCAAAGTCTCTGAATCAGCTGGCCTGGTCAAGGAGTTGCAAGACGCACAATCAGGATCGGGCTTCAGCTTTGCGGATCTTACGGCCGACATGGCGGGGATTGCGTTGATGACGCACCTGCAAGCCTGGCCCGACCAGCGATTGAAAGAAGTCGCCAAAAACTTCACGATCCGTGCCTACGTGCCATCAATCGAGGGACTCCCCGAAGGGATGAAGACCGCCGATTTTCGCGAGCGATACGGTTCGATTTCCGATCCGCGCTTTACCCAAGAGCTGGAAAAGATCCGCGCTTCGGTTCGCGACCTGCCCCTTTACCAAGCGGCCGCCAAGGCGCCGACTACCAAACCGCCTGCTCCGCAACCGCCCACTTCGGAGCCTTCCGCCGAAGCGGCGCTTAAAGAATCGCCGAAATCATCGGCGCCGAAGGCCTCCGCGCCAAAATCCACTGCGCCGAAGACTCCGCCGCCGGCGCGCGTGCCCAACGCGGCAGCGCCCAAACAGCGATAGCACGGGTCCCAAGCATTTGCCCGCAACGACGCATGCCGATTGTTAATGACCGCCGGACGAGACCTGCCCGCCCGATGGGCCCGGTTCGGCCAGCAGCATATTGGCGACGCGGTTGGTATCCTCGTCGTCGTTATCCCACATGTCGGCCAGGTTGCGGTGAACGCGTCGCGCCGCGGTCTTCAGATAGTATCTTCCCAGCCGCAGCGCGGTCCGCTTCTCTGTTTCATCCGCGTGCGAATCGCGTACGAGCCGATCGAGGCGATTGATGACACAGGCCGAAACGTACAGCTCGGTGGTAGCGTCCGAAACGCGCGCTAGTTGATACTGCCGATCGAGGACGTCTTCCTGGTACTTGCGCAACAGCCGCTCGACGTTCGAGCCAACTGATCCGACCAGCCGACCGAGACGCGTGGCGTCGTCTTGCAACTCCGTGCTGCGGACCACCACCTCGGGCGAGCTGAGCATTGAACCGATCCGCCGGCTGGCAAAGCCGCCGATCTTGCCGAGATTGCCGATCGGGCTCATCAGCGCGTCGAGCACTCCCTTCAATTCCAGCCCAACTTCGCGTAGTCCGACCAGCGATGAGAAGACGCGGAGCACGTCGTTCGCGCCCTCGCCGATCATGTTAATGCGACCGTCGCGCATCATGCGCTCATACGGTTCGTCGGCAAAGTAGGCCTTGCCGCCGTAGATTTGGAATGTGTCGTTGATGATTCGCCAGAGCACGTCGGTCGAAAAGACCTTGAGCATGGCCGTTTCGAGCATGTAGTCGTCTTCGCCCGAATCGATCAACGCGGCGGTTTGATAGGTAACGCTTTCCATGGCAAAGGCACCGGCGGCCATGTAGGCCAGTTTGTCCTTGACCAGCTCGAAGGCGCCGAGCTTATCGCCGAACTGCACTCGCCGATTGGCGTGCTCCGTCGCCTTGATGACGCAAAACTTCGCCGCTCCGGTGCAACTGGCGCCGAACGTGGTGCGGCCGAAGTCGAGCACTGTGAGTGCAATCCGCAAACCTTTGCCGACCTTGCCGAGAATGTTCTCTTTCGGCACGAACATATCATGAAACGCCAGCCGGGAAGTTGCCGTGCCGCGCACGCCGCATTTGGCCATCCGTTTTTCGACGACCTCGAACCCCGGCATATCGGGCGTGACGATAAACGCCGTGATCTTTGTTTCCTTACTATTGGGAACCGGGGTGCGGGCCATCACGGTGAGCGCGTTGGCAATACCGCCGTTGGTGATCCAGCGCTTCTGACCGTTGAGGATATAGCCCTTGCCGTCCGGGCTGGGCATGGCCAGGGTTTGCACATTAGCGGCGTCGCTGCCGGCCTCTGGCTCAGTGAGTGCAAACGCGCTCAGCCACTCGCCCGAACAGAGCTTGGGCAGGTAGCGCTGCTGTTGCTCCGGCGTGCCAAACAGGACGAGAGCCCGCGGGCCGATGGAATGATGCGCGTTGACAAACAGCGC
>DASXPZ010000316.1:0-1840 GCA_036493275.1 Pirellulales bacterium | reverse complement strand
CTCCCCGTGGGTCGCGGCTAATCGAGAGCCTATTGACAACGCGATGTCACTCGTTGCGACACTGTACTGTCACTCATCGGTCATTCGTTTCGCACCGGCACTTGCGTTGTTCTCCCATCAGTTCTCGCGTTTTTCCTTCGCGGAGTGACATCGACCATACACATCAGAGTGTTATAACGACAATAGGCACGGAATTAGTGATGTAATCGGGTTTTCGAGCCCCGAAAAAAATTTCCCAGATAAGTTCCGTCGCGGCGGATTCCCTAACTGCTTTGCCTGACGGGGGGTCCGGGCGGGATAAAAACGCATCCCCGATTTGAGCCGTTTGGCACGCCGACCTGCATATTGACACCCCCCCAGGCTCGCTTCTATTATGCCACTCGACTGACTCGGGCTGCCGCCGCCAAGCCACACCGTCTCCAGGCGGCAGCCGTGCCAATCGAATCGTCGGTCTGCACCACGTTCGTCGCTATCGACCGTAAAACGTTTGTTCGCTGAGCTTTGCGGCTGCGCCGCAGGAGTCCGCCGTGCCGTCTCCCGATCCCATTGCCGAGTTCCGGGCCGCCTGGTTGCCGAATGTCTCCGACCGAGGACTCGATCGGTTGATCGATCTATTGAGCAAGGCGAGCCCGCTGCTGATTCACGGGGCGTTCACGCGGGCCGTGCCGATG
Source organism: Pirellulales bacterium (assembly GCA_036493275.1). Classification (GTDB taxonomy): domain Bacteria; phylum Planctomycetota; class Planctomycetia; order Pirellulales; family JACPPG01; genus JACPPG01. Next base: position 1,169 of record DASXPZ010000316.1, on the reverse strand, counting down.
GGTTGCCTGGCCTCGCACATTGCCTGGAACCACGAACGGACCGCCCACATGCACAACGAAGCGGGCGTTATGTGGCTGTGCCGCGTCGCCAAGCTGAACCCCGCGACCTCGTCCCTCGTGCTGGCCTGGGATCGCTCCGGCACCGGCGACTTCGAACTCAGGAATGCCCTGCTCGCTGCCTGCCACGATGAAAAGACGCTGCGCGAAGAACAGTTCGAACACGAACTCGAAGAAGTGTACTGCTGATGCTCGCCCGCGTTCTCGAGCCCGAGGTCATGGACACGGCCGAGGAAGCGCGCGACTACGATTCGATGGACCATGCGGCGGTGAACGAAGCGTTCGCCGCTGCTTTTCTTTCCATCTGGACCGGCCGGAATCCAATTCTGGATGTCGGAACCGGCACGGCGCAAATCCCCATTGCCATCGCGCGGAAGTCGCCCGATCCACAAATCGTGGCTATCGATCTCGCGGAGCAGATGCTCGCCGTGGCCCGGATCAATGTGGCGGCCGGGGGGTTCGATGCGCGCATTTGCATCGAGAAGGCGGACGCCAAGCGATTCCACTTCCCGGATGCTCACTTCAGCGCGGTTATTTCCAACAGCATCATCCATCACATCCCGGACCCGTCGCTCTGTTTCGCCGAGATGCATCGTGTCTGCTCGGGCGGCGGCGTGCTCTTCGTCCGCGATCTGCTTCGCCCTGGCGATAGGGCTACGCTGGTACATCTCGTGAACGCTTATGCCGCCGGGGCGAACGACCATCAGCGGAAGATGTTCGCGGATTCGCTGCGCGCCGCGTTGGCCCTGGATGAGGTGCGCGAACTGGTGGGTCGGTTGGGTTACGACCCGGCCACCGTCGTGCAGTCGTCCGACCGCCACTGGACGTGGTCGGCGCCGCGTTCCCCTTCGGGTCGCAGCTAATCTTCGCGCTCCCCTTCGAGTCGCGGCTAATCACTGGTCGCGGCAATCCCATAGAATTACCTCGCTTCCCCATTGGAGACCTCGATGCGCTCCTTTCTCCTTGCGGCATTTGTCGGTTTGCTCCCCCTCACGGCGGCCGCCGACGAACCGCAAGCTGTGCCGCTCTGGAAAGACGGGCCCCCGGGGTTCGCGGACCAAAAGGACAAGCGCGAAGTGCACGATCGGGTCAACAAGCAGACCGGCGAGTTT
>DASXPZ010000315.1:0-11763 GCA_036493275.1 Pirellulales bacterium | reverse complement strand
TCGCCAGGGTATTGTAATCGGTCGCCGTCAGAAGATTGTCTTTCTGGGCCGTCTCGAAGAGTTGCACCGCTTCGTCCAGCCGGCCTCGTTCGGCCAGCAACAGCGCCAGTGGCTTGCGCCAGCGCGAGAGGCTGGCGTCGGCGCGAATCCAATCGCGCAATTGCCGTTCCAGCTCGTCGGGTTTATCGAGCACGATCAGCCACTGGAACTTGACCGCCCGCCAGGCCTGGGCTTCCGAGGCGTCGAGCGCCACGCCGGCGTCGATATAGCGTGAAACTCGCGCCACGTCGGCTGGCGCGGCGTCGCGGCGCGCCGCCAGGTTCATCACGGTGGTCAGCGTTCGGCGGCGAAGTTGATTCTCCAGGCTGCGCGTTTGCAGCGCGTGGCGCAATGGCTCCCAGTCTGGCTCTTCCGCCGCTTTTCCGGCGACTTGCTTGGGTTCCAGCCGGGCCGCCAAATGCTTGATATCCAGAGCGCTAGAGCGAGGGGCTTCGCCCAGCATTTGCCAGCAGATTTCAGCGACCTCGGCTCGGTTCTCTCCCATTTGCATTTGTAAGAGAGTCCATTCGATTTGCAACCAAGGACGCAGCGCTGTCTGTTCTTTTTCCTCCATGTCGCGCAGACGCGAGGCGAGGGCCTGTCGGCTGGCGAGAATCGCCGCGGCGCGCTTCGCTTGCAGTTCTACGCCGGTCAGCTCGTTTGTTTTGCCCTGGTCTTGCAGCGCTTGCTCGGCAATCGTCTGCCGTCCTGCCAGCATCCGTTCGTCCAGGCTGGCAAGCGCCTGCGCGTCGGCGGCCAGACGATCGATTGGCGGTAACTGGGCGTTGAGACGAGGGAGGAGCTCAAACGCCTCGGCCTCGATCGTTTCGCTCCATTGGTGGTTGAAGAGCGCCTGGTACAGCTCGTTAAAATAGCCAGGCTTTTCGTCGTCGTTCGCCGCGGCAAGTTGCTCGCGGTAGAACGGCAACGACTCGGCGCCGAAATGGCTGCCATGGATCGTGCGTAAGGCTTCGCCCAGATGACGCCGAACGTCCATGTCTGGCGTCTGCCGCCAGCGCTCGCGCAGCTTCGCGGCGATGCCTTGCCACGCTTCGTCCGGAATTTCGCCCGCGCTAAACTGCGTGCGCCCCGCTACTGGCGCCGCCAGCATGATCTGCCCCTGCGTCGCCCATTGCAACAGCAGTGTGATTTGCGCGGGGGAGAGATCCGCGACGTCGGCTTGCAAACGAGCCAAGGCGTAGCCCCGCAACCGCTCGCACGCCTCGCTTCTGGTAAACGGATCTTGGACGATGTTCTGCGTGACGCGAAAATCAGTCCGGCTTTTGGCGTTTACCAGATGCTTTGCCGCTTCGGCCAATGGGCCGGCCCAGCGCTCCGCGCGTTCAGCGGGCCAGCGCCGCCAATGCCCTTCGCCCAGTGCGTACGAAACGGCGGCGGCCAGTCGCGCGCGGCAGTCGACTGTCAGCGGGCCCTCTGAGCGGGCTTCCGCCAGCCAGCCTTCCGCCAGCCGGTCGGCGTCGGCAATTCGATCGTTGTAAACCAGCGCGGTCAGGTGCTCCGAATAGGGAGAGCCTTCGACAGGCTTCCGCTCGATCCAGGCCGTGGAGAAACGCAGCCAATCCGCCCAGCGTCCCTGGCGTTTGTAGAGCGCCGCGTAGGCTTCGCGAAGCCGTGAATCATCCCAGGGCTCCCGCTCCACCGGTCGATCAAGCTCCGTTTGCAGCCAGGCATAAGCCGCGTCGAAGTTGCCATGCTCGGCCAAATGGTTGGCGTAGTCGACTTGCGCTTGTGTATCGGATGGATCTTCTTTGGATTGCGCGAGCAGAATCGCCGTGACTTGACCGTTTCGATCCGATTGCCGATAGATATGCAACGCCTCGCGCCGCCACTGGCTCTTCATATCCCATTCGGCCGGCTGGCGATCGAAGACCGGCTTCAGCAACTCCACGAATTCGAGTTGTTCGGCAGGGCTTGTCAAGTCGCCGAGCTGTCGCAGGATCAATGTCGCCCGTGGGATATCGTCGATCGCGGGCGAGGCCGCCAAGGCCCGCGCGTCCTCCAGCAGTCGCTGCCGCGCTTCTTCGTTGCGGCGCATGGCCTTCAGTAGGAAAGTCCGCATCCAGCGCACGCCGGGGCGATCGGCCGAGAGCTTTTCGATGGCGTCGAGCTGCGCGAGGGCTTCGTCCCACTGCTGCGTCCGGCAGGCTTCGAGCAAGAGACGTAGATCATCGTCGAAGTCGGCCGAGCCGTCGGCCCGATGTTGTCGGGCGATGTCGAGCTTGACCAGCGGCAGCCGCATCAGGTAGGCCTGGGCGCGGCCGGCCAACTCTTCCTTCAGACGAGCGGCGAAGGGCTCCGGCGAGAGCGGCTTCAGATCGAGCGTCGTTTCGTAAACGACCCGATCGCGCTCGTCGGTCCGCGTTTGCCGGCGGGCCCACCACGATCCGGCTATTTCGACAAAGTCGCTATTCGTGATCGCGCCTTGGGAGCGGCCATCGGCGAAGGTCTCGCGCCGCAGGACGACATGGCGCTCGACTTCGATCAACAGGCGAACTTCCTGACCAGACTCCTTATCGGTCAAGATCATACTTGCTTGCCCGGCGGCGCCTGGCACTACACGGGCGACGTAGGCGGCGTAGGCCACAGCGAGCGAATGGAGGGAATCGTCGCTGATCGAAAGCGGGGGTGAGAGGAGATCTCGTTGGAAGGCCCTGCGAATGCGCCCGAGCGACGTAGTCCGCGAGTAAACGCCACGGTCATTGACGTCGCAAAAGTTGACGACACATTCCTGACTGGCGTCGAGCGAGCGCGTCAGCCAGGCGCCGGGCGAGTACAACACCAGCTCGGCTGGCCGAGTGGAGCGGCGATTCCAAACCGGGTCGATCGACGTGACCGTGCGCCGCAACTCGATCCCGCCATTCATCCGGGCGAGCGATTCGGCCCGCAGCAGGCTCTTTGCCAGCGCCAAGGCCTCGGGGGACCAGCGAGGTGAATCTTTCGGCGGCGTCTCTCTCCCCGCGGGAGGCGACAGGACCGGCGCGATGGCGTTCAACCAATCGCCGGGGCGGGCTCGATCGACGCGAGTCCGCAGTTTTGGCCAGCCCGAAGCGAGTGAATCATATTCAAAGTAGCCTTGATCAGCAGCATAATCGCTGGTTCCGTCGCCGAATGGCACATCGAGATCGGCCGAAAAAACGCCCGGCCCGCTGAGGCCGACCGTGACATCCCACCCCCAGTCGGTTCCATTTTGTGCCGGATATGCTCCAAACCCGCCGGCGCCCCACGATGCTCCGGCGCCCCCACCCATGCCACCCATGCCTTGGCCTTGCTGGCCGGGAAAATCACCGCCCGTCAGCTCGATTTCCTCTTCCTCTTGGATGATGATGCGAGGCTGGAGCTTGTCAGCGCCGTCGAAACCGGTCATCGAAAGCGCCAAGTTTTGGAAATCGACCGGATCGTAATCTTCGTTGATGCCCCCAGGGACGGAGAATCTGCCAATCGCTTGTTCACCGGACATGGCAAAGCCGACGAGCCCGGAGTTGGAATTGACGCCGACGCCCAACATCAGCCGGCCGGTTTGAGCTTGGGATCGTTCGATGTCTGGCAAGTTGAAATTCAGCGCATCGTCGCCATCACCGTCTGTTTCCCAAATCGGCTTGGCGATTGTGTAGGCCAGTTCCCGTGGACTCTTTTGGCCTTCAAATGAGTCAAAAACAGTTTGATTGTCTAAGTCGCCCAACGATTTGCTCCGTGGGTCCTCTGTGTCGATCGCTAACGACAAATAGTTGGTAAATGGTCGGATCGATCCGCGGCTTATTTCTCCCCACAAGTTCGAGTCATGCAGCGTGTTGATATTGATTTTACCTTTTGAATACCATTCGTTTTTGTGAAGGCTCCAGACAGATCCTCGATTCGCTGATGAGTTCCGCCACGGAATCGTGCGTCCCAGCGCCGCCAGTTCGGCCAGCGCCTGCCGGCGCAGTCCCAGTCGCCAGTCGCCAGCTCGCTTGCTTTGCGCCTGGCGGAGAGCGAACGTCGCGTCGGCCTTTCCTTCGGCAAAGAATCGCTCGCCGTCGCGCATTTCAAAGCGCCGCTGGACGCCAAACCGCTCTCGGTCGGCGTCCGATTCCAGCACCAACAACGACGTGTAGGGCGTGATGATGTGAAACTCTTCGCTCAGCTCGATGATTTCGTCGCGGATCGCCGGACTGCTTCCCTGGCGGAGCAGATGATCCAAATGCCCTCGGGCCCAGAGCCGCGGGATGAACGAGTTGCCGGCTTCGGCTTCGACCAGATCGAGCTTGGCCGCGTAACGGACCGGCTCATTGCCGAGCAGGCCGCTAACGATGATCTCGCCTTGCTGATGTGGTCCCGGTTGAGGCTTAACGCCGGGGAGATAGCGGCCGACGACGATCTGCTGCGCGCCGGCGGCGACATTTGGCAAACGCTCCGGATAAACGGCGGCCACTTGGACGCCGCGAAACTCGATCTGCAATTCTCGCAGGCCGGGCTCGGCGATCTCACTCAATAATTCAAGCGCCACGAGCTGCGGGGTCCGCTCGCCACTGATCGCGCGGACCGATCCACCGCCGGCCGCAGCGATGCCATTGAGCACGATCGACTCGCTCGCGTTGCCAACGGTCACCGCGCTCAGCCAGCGCGTGCGAGGTTGCCCTGGCGGATTCGCTTTGGCGGCGAGTTGTTGCAAACGCCGCACGAAGGCGACCGGATCGGCGTCGCCGGTGGTAACGATTCCATCGCCGAGGTAGATCACCTGCGCGCCCGTGGGCGCCTTTTCGAGCACGCCGGCGAACGCGCGATCGAGATCGGTCCAGCCGAGCGAAATTCGCTCATCGAGAAAGGTCTGCGCCTTGGCGATATTCTCGGCCGTGGCCCGCTGCGGCTCGGCCGAAGCCCAATTCGGTTCGACGTCCGCGGCACAGAGCAGAAAGCGATCTTTTTCCGAGAGCGAGGCGAGCACCGTCGCCACAAATTCGGACTGTTGCCGCCGTTTCTCCGTATCCATCGAAGCCGACGTGTCGCACAACAGCACCAGATCGAGCGGCTGACCGTCCGGCAGTATCTCGCGCTTCAGATTTCCTTCACGCGCGGGGGGCGAGATCTGGAGCAGAAAGTAGCCGTCGCTCCCTCGCGAGTGCGGGATGGCGATCACGTCGGCCGCGCGGCCGTCGACTTCGCAGACGACCTCGAAGTCGCGATCGGGCGTATAGTCTTGCGCGGTGAATTCCACCCGCGCGGCGTGCGGCGTTTGCTCGTGACGCGCGCTGTGCGTGGGACAGCTTACCGTGCGAAGCTCGCGGGCCGATTGGACCGTTACCGTCAAGTCGAGTTCGCGCACCGGCCGCGTTCGCAGCAGATCGCTCCGCAGACCATACGTGTAGCGATAGCGATTGGCCCGCAGCGGCAGGACTTGTGTATAGACGATCTTGACCCGTTTCTCCGAGTGGGCCTCGATCGGAAAGACGCGAGCTTTGAAGAGGTTGCCGCTCGTCCATTCGAGCAAGCCCGGATCACGGTTTTCGCGGAGGATCGTCTCGAAGATCTCGCGGGCTCGTTGTTTTTCGACGACGTCGGCCTCGACCAGCTCGTTGCCGATCCACATCCCGAAGCCACTGATCGAAGCGTCTTGCGGCAGGGGGAAGTGGAACACCCCTTCCAACCGCGCGTTGGTGTGATTGACGAACGATTCTTCAATCGTGGTCCGCGCAATCTGGTCGCGGATTTCGACGTTCACTTTGTGGTAACCGACCGACAGGGGCTCGTTGCGCCCATCGGGCAGATGGACAATTAGCGACCCGAGCGACTCGTTATTCGTCGTCCCTTCGAAGCCGCCCAACCAGCGCGGCGGCTGCTTGACTTCGACCAGCTTTTCGTCGCCGCCGACTCGCCAGAGTTGTTTGGTCCCGGCGGCCACTTGCTGCGCCCCGGACCGCGGAGCCAACAGATCGAACGCGCGAACGACGCCGGCGGCGAGCGCCACCTGTGCTTCGCCCGAGTGGAGACGGGCCTGCGTGGGCGAAACGCACTCGACGAGCGTGCCGGGGCCGAGGGTCAGCTCGACGTCGGACGAAAAGCGCACTCGCACGGCGTTGGCGCCGCGCCGATCGGTCCGCAGCCAATCGCCCGGCTTGAGAGAAGTTTCGCGGCAAACGGGCGTCCAGCGCTGGGCCAGCATCGGTCGCAAGACAACGATTCCTTGCGCGTCGGACACGTCGCCGATGCGGCCATCCTCGGTCAAGCTTTTGGCGACGATGAACCGGCTTTCGTCAACAGCCGGGTTGATGGCCACTAATTGCAATTCGGCCAGCGGCGGAGCGCTTGCGCGCTCGCCCTGGCGACGGGCAATGATTCCGGCGAACTGGCCTGTCTCGACGTCGGTGAAGGCCTCGATCAATAATGTTTGGTCTGCCGCGGGAATGACGGCGCTATAGACAAGGCACGGCCGCCTTGCGTATTCGCGCTCTTCGCTCGGTTTCGATTTCAAAAGTGGAGTGGCGTCCGAGACCCCCAGTTCGAGCAAGGCCAACAGATCGACTTGTTCTTGCGGATTGACGAACCAGGAAGAGTCGCCCGTGGTGACGGTGTTGGCCGTTTCGTCAATCTTCCAGAGCCGCGAGCCGGCCGAGATGCGATACCGCTCGGGGGTCTCTTGCCAGCGCACCAGGCCCGGCGCGCGAACCCACACTTCGGCCGACTGTTGAGGCTTGATCACCCGCAGTTCCAGCGTCTCGGCCTGCCGCAGCCCCGCGATCACCTTGGCGAACGTGGGGGCGCCGATCGAATTCGTCGGCCAAAAACTCCAGGCCAATAAGATCGCGGCGGCCGTGGCCAGTAGCGCCGCGCCGCCGCGAAACGCCAGGCTGCGAAGGGAACGCTCGCGCATCGGTCGACGCGCGATGTTCGGCACGGTAATAGGAATGACCGGATGTGCTGGAGTTTCTTGTTCGCGCGGTTCGTCGGTTGACTTCGCGACGGCAGCGCGTTCGGCAAAGGCGCTGAGCGATCGCTCGCGGAGGGTTCGCAGTTGGTCGGCGTCGACCGCTGGCGCGTCGGCCTCGATGCGGCGCAGCACTGCAGCCAGACGGGCTTCTTCGCGCGGATTCTCGGTTTGCCCGGTGAAATCGCTGGAACTCGAATCTGGTCCGATTTCGTTGTCGTTACTCATCGCAGTCACTTGGTTATCGCGACGCCGACGGTGTCGGCTGATTGATTAGGAACTCGAACTTTGCCCGAAACTCGCGCCGCGCGCGGGCGAGCTTTGATTTCGTCGCTTCGACCGTGAGGCCCCACTCGCGGGCCAGATCGACGAGCGTCCGGTCGTCCAGATATTTGGCCGTCAGTAGCGCGGCGTAATCGACCGACAATTCGGCCAGCACGCCCCGGACCACATCGGCCAGATCTCCGTCCATCTGATCTCTGCCAGCCCGAGCAGTGGCGGCCAGTCCGGCGGCATCGGGAGATCCGTCGGCGCTGGCCCCACCGATAGGCCCTGCCCTGCTGACCCTTAATTGAAACGGCGCGGCGTCTTCCGCGAGGTTTGGTTCATTTTGCGATTGCCCATCCAGCCAGTGACGGATTTCGATCGCTCCGGCCTGGGCCAATGCCCTCACGCGGTCAGCGCGGGCCTCTTGCCGCCAATGGGCGACCACTTTGTGATGAGCGATTCCGGCCAGCCAGCTCCACAAACCGCCGCGTTCCGAGTCGAACTGGCGCGCCGCCTGGGCCGCGGCCAGAAAAACTTCTTGCACTACGTCTGCCACCGCCGCGGGGCGCGGCCCGAGCAAGCGAGCGACGTATCGCCACACCTCCGCGCTATACGCGTCGTACAGCCTCTCCCAGGCTTCGCGACAACCGTCGCGCAGGCCTCGGACAACGGCAAGTTGATCGTGTTCATCGAGCAAGCGAACCGTCCCAGGTAGCGCCGGCGATTGTCGTGTCGAAGGTTACGGTTTGGCTTTGACTGCCTGGCGTTTTTCTAAAAAGGCGTCGATCGCCTTGGCGACCTTTTGCGATGCAGGGTCTAATTTCTCTCGCGACGCTCGCTCGGCGTCTGCCTTCTGGCGACGAGTTGCTTCGTCTGCAGGCTTCGCTTCAAGTTTGGCTTCCAGCGTGGTGTTGGATCGATGGAAAACCGTGGGAACATAGCCTGCTTCGACAGTGATTCCATCCGGAATCTTCAAGTCGTCTAGCTTCATCGCGTCGTTCTGAACGAAGATCGTCAGCGTCGGCGGCACGGCAATCGGCGCGGCGGTGAATTCCATCACGCCAAACGGCTTGCGGACGTCCTTATACCACTGGTCGATCCGGCCCTGGTCTCCCACCGAAAGCATGACCGCGATCTTATTTCCCTCGGGAAGTCGCGTGACCCAGCCCAGCGCTTGGGGCTCTTTCAGATAACAAAGGCGAATTTGGCGAAGGTCCGATTTGATCGCCGCCAGCTTTTCGATCAGCTTGTTGACGTCGTCGGTTGAATTCACGTCGTACGAATACTGATTGACGTCGTTGGGCCACTCGGTGAACCACGAATTCCAACCGTCTGCGCGGAGCGGGTGATTGACCAGTTCAGCGGTTCCGACGGGCCAACTGGCTGAGACCGGGGTCGGGCTCCCCTTGGTCGCCACCCCATCCGTCCCCGCCGCAGCAAGCAGAGCCGCCGGCGCCACGAAATTCAGCGCGAGGCACAAAGCAGCCATCGAACATCGATTGAGCCCCATGATCCCCTCCTGGTGGTGTTGTAAAAGGAATTAGAACAAGCGGCTGCCAGGTGTCGCGCGATTCCCGAAAATGTTTTGCTGTCGCCCGAATGCTGGCGTGGGGAAGCGATGCTTAAGTATTGACGGGCCGACGCGGCTCTCCTATACGAATGGATCGTTTTTTTAGTATCGCCCCATTGTGCGCCGTCTTCAGCGCTGAAAATTGCGCCGTTCGCCACCCCGGGGCTCCTATCTGACGTCGCTTTTCTCGTGTCGGTTCCGTTCTTCTTCTCCGAAATCGAGGTTGCTTGGCGCTTGCGATAGCGCTACCGATCACGCTGCGCGCCGCAGGCCGATAACGACCGGGCGGCCAGTGGCGTGATTGCTTAGCGCGCGAAAACCACCCAAAAGACTCCATCCCATTCATTTGATCGATCGCTCCAAGCAAATCGCCGACTCGACGCGCTTACGCCCCTTCGCGGCGCCTGTGGCGCGCGCGCGGCGAGCCGCTGCTTCGCTAGCGCTTTTGGTCTTCGTGGCGATCTGCGGTTGCAAGTCGAAACCGGGCGGAGCGTCGATCAGCGCACTGCGGCAACGAATCCTGGCGCCTCCGGCATTGTTGGCCTCGAATCCTCCTCCGTTTAATGCACCGCCGGGCGAGCCCGTGGCGACGCCTCCCGCGTCGAAAGCGCAGCCGACAGGACCCCAGTTGCAACCACCCGCAGGCGCCGAGCCGCTCCCTTCGCCGGCCGCCGCGGCCGCTTCAACAGTTCCTGCGCCGGCAGGCACAATGATGGCAGTGAAGCCGCCGGTCGGCGTACAGCTCGCCTCCCCCACGGTCCGGCCGGTCTCTGCCAGCGCCACGGCGCCGCAGGCCACTTACGCCTCGCTCGACGTCGGCAAATCAGGCGGCGTGATTCCGATGGTCGAGTTTGTCGACGCTCCCGTGGCGCCCCTCAATTTGGATCAAGCAATCGAGACCGCCTGGCGAATGAATCCCCGGCTTGCAGCGATGCGCGAACGAATCGCCGAGGCCGAGGGGGGGCGCACTGTCGCCCGCGCGGATCTATTTCCCGATGCGAAGGGGTCGTTCCGCCACCTGCAAGGAACGCCGGGCGATCATCCGTTTGTTGTGCCGACGATGCCGAACTATTTGGGCGTGATCGCGCCAGGCGTGATCTCCGACCGCTTTGAGCGGGCCGAGCTGAGCGTGCAGTGGATCATGTGGGACTTTGGCCGCTTGGGAGGAAAGATCGGCCAGGCTTCGGCCGAAGTCGAGATCGCGCGGCTGCAATTCCAGCGGGCGCAGCAGAGTGTGGCCTTCGACGTCACTGCGGCCTATTTCTCGGTGCTGCGATCGCAGGCCGATACGCGGATTGCCGAAGAAGCGGTCGCGCGGGCCGACTCGATGTTGCGCGACGCGCGGAATTACTTTCGCCGCGGAACCGGCATTCGCAACGACGTCTTGCGGGCCGACGTTTTGCTGGCCGAGACTCGACTCAACCTGGTGAAAGCCCGCACTGGCGTGGCGGCCGCAGTGGCGACCTTGAACCAGTCAATGGGAATCAACGTGAGCTGTCCCACGCGCGTAGTGGACCAGGTGGATGAGCCGCCGTTTCGGCTTTCATTGCCGGAATGCTTGCAGCTTGCCGCTGATAATCGCGACGAATTCCGCGTGGTGCTAAGCGCGATCCGCAGTTCGCGATTGGGAATGGACGTCGCGCAGGCCGAATTCATGCCGCGGGTGTTGGTCGCCGGCACGGCGCTGTCGCAAAACGCTCATAACTTCGGCAACGAAACTTTGGTCGCCGGCGGCGTGAATCTGGAGCTTACCCTGTTCGAAGGGGGCCGTCGGATCGGCAAAATGCGCGAGGCAGAGGCAGGCGTCCGCGACAAAGTGGCGCAGGGGAAGGAAATCTGCGACCGGATCGCTTATGAAGTCAATCTCGCGTTTCTGGAGATTCAAGACGCGCGGCAGCGGATCGACCTCACTCGCACGACCGTGGCCCAGGCGAACGAGAACCTGCGCGTCGTCCGCAGCTTGCTCGAAAAAGGGGACGCCACGCCCACCGAACTGGTGGACGCGGTTTTATCGATCACCAGGGCCCAACAAAACTACGCCAGCGCGCTCTATGATTATAAGACCAGCCTGGCGCGGCTGACGTACGCCACCGGTCTGCCAAACACGCCGGGGCTTTCCGCATCGCTCTTTGTGGCCGCTTTATGAATGCTGAAATGGTACCACCGCCTACGCCAGTCCACAGCCGAGCGCGGCGCCGCGCGCTGTGGGCGGCCATAGGGCTGTTGTCGCTGGTGGCGATCGCGATCGTCGCTCGCTGGGGAGCGCGCCGTTTTACTCATTCGATCACCAAAGACGCCTTCATTGAATCGCACCTCATCAACCTGGCGCCGCAGGTCAGCGGCACGGTGGTCGAAGTCTTTGTCCAGGAGCAAGACCTGGTCACCAAGGGGCAACTTTTGGCGCGGATTGATCCTTCAACGTATCATCGCGAAGTGGAGCTCGACGCCGCGCGGCTGGCCGTGGCCGAAGCGGCGCTCGCCAAGGCCAAGGTCGATCTGTCGCTGTTGACCGAAGAGGTCCCCAAGCGGGTGACGATCGCCGAGAAGAAACTCGCCGTCTCGCGCGACACGCGGAACCAAGCCGACGAATCGCGCCAAATGATCGGTCGCGACACCGACGAGGCCGTGCGGGCTGCGCAGCAAGCGGTCGAAGCCGCTAAGGCCGCCTACGTGCTGGGCAAGGAGGATTTCGACCGCTACGAGGCCCTGTTTAAAGAAGGCTCTGTCTCCGAGCGGCGCTTTCAAGAGGCGACCAAGGTCTATCGCGCCACCGAGGCCGAAGTTCGCGGCGCCGAAGCCAAGCTTGGACAGGCTGAAGCCAACCGGACGCAGGTCGCCATTGCAGACCAGGCGCTCAAGGCGGCCGACCACCAGATCGAAGAGGCCGTGGCAAGCGTCGAACTGGCGCAGCTTGGCGATCTCGAAATCGAGGCCAGGCGGAAAGAGGTCGAACAGCGCGAACGGGCCG
>DASXPZ010000314.1:0-2329 GCA_036493275.1 Pirellulales bacterium | reverse complement strand
TGCAGATCGTGCGCGGGCGAATGCAAACGGCCGGGCCGATCCGAGTCGCGCGCCTGGCCGAAGAAATGGCGCTCGCGCCGTCGAAAGTCGACGCCGCGCTCGTGGCGATCGAGGCTGAAGGGCTGGTGATGCGAGGGCATTATTCGCCGCCATCGGCCACGCCGCATGTTGAAGGGAGCGAAGACGCGCTGGAGTGGTGCGACCGCCGGTTGTTAGCGCGGATCCATCGGCTGACGCTCGATGGCCTGCGCCGGCAAATCGCTCCGGTCGCGCCGGCGGATTACCTCCGCTTTCTAGCCGACTATCAGCGTGTGTCGCCCGGGCGGCGCTGGCATGGCCCGGCCGGAGTTCGCGAGGCAATCCGCCACTTGCAAGGCTTCGAGATGGCGGCCGGCGCGTGGGAACGCCGCGTGTTGCCGGCCCGCGTGAAGGATTATGACCCCGCCTGGTTGGACCAACTGGCGATGTCGGGCGAATTGGTTTGGGGTCGGTTGCGTCCGTTTCGACCCGACGAGCCCGAGCGGCCGAGTTCATCCCGGCTGACGCGCGCGGCGCCTTTGTCGCTGATGTTGCGAAGCGATCTGGCCTGGCTCTTGCCGGTTGATCGGCAATCCGCGCCCCCCTTGCGCAGCGGCGCGGAGCAGGTGCTCGAAGCCCTGACGGCGCGAGGCGCGCTCTTCTATCACGACTTGCAAACCGCCACCGGGCTGTTGCCTTCACACCTGGACGAAGCGCTGTTGGAGCTGGCCCAGTTAGGGCTGGTGACGGCTGACGGCATTGCGCCGGTTCGCGCGCTCTCTTCGCGCCTCCGCTCATCGGGTCGAGACGCGGTGCGCCGCCGAGCGCGGGCGGCAGGCCCCACCGTCGGGCTCCTCTCCACGGCCGGTCGCTGGTCTCTCTTTCCGGGCATTGTGTCGACCATGAACACGCAGGAACGAACACGACAGTGGGCCGTGCAATTGCTCGATCGCTGGGGAGTGCTCTTCCGAGACTTGCTCGCGCGCGAAGTGGCCGCGCCCCCCTGGTGGCAATTGGTAAGCGTGCTGCGGCGGATGGAGGCGCAGGGAGAAGTTCGGGGCGGGCGCTTCGTGGCGGGCGTCGCGGGCGAGCAATACGCGCGCAATGAATCGGTCGAGCATCTGCGCAGCTTGCGCGACGCGGCGCCGTCGGAAGATTGGCTGGTGGTGGCCGGGTCGGACCCATTGAATCTGCAGGGAATCGTCACCACCGGCGCCCGCGTGGCGGCCAAGGCGACCAATTCACTCGCGTTGCGCAATGGCCGCGTCGTGGCGACGCTCGAAAGTGGCGACGTCCACTTCTTCGATGAATTGCCCCTCGAAGTCTCGGCCGACCTCACCCGCCGCCTCCGCCGCACCGGCTGATGTTTTTGTTTGACGCTGCCGCGTCGGATGCAGTGGTCAACTCCTTTTAGACGGAACGCTTGAGTGGCCGAAGAGATAGAGTGATTTTGGCGCGTTCAAATGGCGTAAGCACGCCAATTACTTTCAGGTTTCTGCGGCATGGACGTCCAAGGCAAACGTGTGACCCTGTTGGGCCTGGGGCGTCATGGCGGGGGCGTGGCGGCCGCTCGCTGGCTCGCCCGTCAGGGGGCGGAAGTGACCGTCACCGACCAGGCCAGCGCCGAGAGTCTGCAATCATCGATAAACGAGTTAGCGGGAGAACCGATCGCCGCCTGGAGGCTGGGAGGTCACGCCGAGAGTGATTTCGATCAGGCCGAGATCGTGGTCGTAAACCCGGCGGCGCGGCCGGGACATCCGTTCGTCGAACGGGCCGCAGCTCATGGAGCGCTGATTACCACGGAACTAGATCTCTTCTTGGAGCGCTTTCCGGGCCGGGCGATCGGCGTAACGGGCTCGAACGGCAAATCGACCACCGCCGCGATGATCGCCGAAATTCTGATTGCCGATGGTCGCGACGCGTATCTCGGCGGGAACATTGGCCGCAGTCTGCTGGCCGACCTCTCGACGATGAACGAGCTTAGTTGGGCCGTGATCGAGATCAGCAGTTTTCAACTCGCCTGGCTCTCGCCGGAGTGCCCCACGCCCGAGGTCTCGGTGCTGACCAACTTCGCGCCGAATCACTTGGACTGGCATGGCGACGTCGAGAGCTACGCCCGCGCCAAACGTCGCATGTTCACTAGTTTGCCAGCGCGCGGCGCGGCGGTAATGCGACCAGATGAGCGCGGCCATCCCCTGTGGGCGGATGTTTCACCGCGCGCGAGCACCGTCGTTCCCTGGCCGGAAGATGCGATTCCGAAGTTACAAGTTCCCGGTCGGCATAACGTGGAGAACGCCGCCGCGGCCGCCGC
>DASXPZ010000313.1:0-7792 GCA_036493275.1 Pirellulales bacterium | reverse complement strand
GCGCGCTTCACGCGATCGAGCCGAACGAAGTGGCAGGGCTCGCGAAACAAGTCCTTGCCAGCGACGACAGCGAAGAACGGTCCGCTCTGAAAAAGAAACTCGTCCAGTATCAGGGGGACCTCGACCAGGTATTGCACAAGCTCCGCGCTCGATCGTTTCCGACCGTGGACCCCGGCTATCATCCGCAGGAGCATTTTTCTGTCCCCAAGCTGCTCGAAGAATATCCCGACGATCTGCTCTATTTCACCGTGCCGAAGAGCTATCGAGCCGATCGACCGACCGGTTTGATCATCTTCATGCACGGCGGCGGCAACGCCAGCTCGCGCCGTTCGCCGCGCTATTACATGAACTTCCCTGACGAAGATGACGACGAAAGCAGCCAGCTCGGCGATCTGTTCGACGCGACCGGCATGGTGGCCGTCGGACCCTCGGCGCCGTGGGATGAAGAATCGTCGTATCGCTGGTGCCTGCCCGAGGCAGATGATTATCTGGCTGCGGTCATTCTCGAATGCAAGAACCGCTTCAACATCGACCCGGATCGGGTCTTCCTCGTCGGCCATTCGATGGGAGGTTTTGGCGCCTATCACCATGTGCAGCGTCAGCCAGATCGCTTTGCGGCGGTGATCGTCAATGCCGGCTCATGGCAGTTGGGCTACTGGCCCGTGATTCGCGGCACAAAGCTCTGCATCATCCAAGGCGTGGAGGACGCCGAGAAGGACGAGCGCTGGCATTACACCGATATCGAATACGCCCGCCACACCGACAAGATTCTTGCGCAGTTGAAGCTCGACTACGTCTACTACGAGCACAAGCAGGGCCACTGGGTAGGCTACGGGAGGCCCTACATGGAGAAGTTTTTCGAAGAGACGAAAAAACTCCGCCGCGATCCGTTTTATCCCCGGATTGCGCTGGCCTCGCCGGTTGGTTACAGCCGGTATTACAGTTCCGAGGTCGAGCACAATCGCTGGCTGACACTCGACGAAGCGGACGAAGGAAAGTTGACTTACGATCTGCTGCTTTCGGATGACGACGTTGAATTCGACGAATGGCGTCTGACGCACGAGAAGCGCCGACGGCCAGGCGCCGCCATCGAAGCCGAAAACCGGGGTGATAACACGATTGTGGTCACCACGAAGAATGTAAAGCGATTCACCGTCTGGCTTCATCCGCGAATGGTCGACGTCGGTAAGCCGGTTACCGTGCTCGTCGATGGCGAGCGACAATTCCGCGAAAAACTGACGCCCTCGCTGGTTACGGCGATCGAATCGTACGAACGACGACACGATTGGGGTCTGATCTATCCGATCAAGATCGAGCTGACTACCCCGCCAGAAGAAGAATGAAGCGGGAACGATTCAGCAAGGCGAATGGCAATCGGCTATTTCGCGTTTTGCGTCGAATCGTTTGCCTTCTCGGATTTGCCAGCTTTCGCAATCAGCAACTCCGCTTCGGCGCGCGCCAAGTCGAACGAGACCCGATCCCCCCAAAACGCATCCGCGCTGCGCAGTGGTTGCGAATCGGCGTCTGCCACATTCAGGCAGCGCCGCGCCTCTTCGGCCGCGCCCAGGCGCGCGTGCGCCATGGCCAGATAGACCCGCGGCAGCGCCGCGATCCCACTTTGTTTTGCCGCTTTGGCACCGACGGCGTCGGCTTCGTTCAGGCGATCGATCGCTTGTTGAAATTCACCAGAGCGATAATGCAACACGCCCAGCGCCATGAGATAAGCAAGATTGCCTAGCTGCTTTTCGACGAGACGTCGCGCCTGGGCCAAGGGTTGGTTCAGGTCGTCGAGCGCGGCTGGTCCTACGCCACAGGCCCAGGCGAATGTGTAGCCGGTCGCCGCGTCTTTCGTCTCGCCGAAACGCTCGGCCATCACCTGGCACATTTCATGATAGCCAGCCAGATCCCCGCTTTCCAACTGAAGCAGCGCGTGTAAGTAGCAAGGCAGCGGTTGCCGAAAACTTTGCGACAGGCGCCGCAGAGGGAAACTCTCGCTCGACTTCTCCTCATCCATGGCTATGCCTCGCAACGTCTGGGCAGCTTCTAGACAGAGTCTGGCAAGTTCCTCCTCCTGAGGAAAGTTCGATTCCAGGCTCGTCACTCCTCGCTCAAGCTCCGTCCACGCATCTCCTGTTTGCCCTAATCCTGCCAGGGCCATCGCGCGGAAGAATGGTCGATAGGGGTAGACGCCTGGCGCCACCGAGTCAGCCTTTGCAAACGACGCGAGCGAGGCTTGCCACAGATGCGCGCGGCACTGCGCCTCGGCCAGAGCGTTGAGATAGACCCGATCCGCGGGCTCCGCGCCGAGCGCGCCTTCGATTGCGCTC
Organism: Pirellulales bacterium; assembly: GCA_036493275.1. Lineage (GTDB taxonomy): Bacteria > Planctomycetota > Planctomycetia > Pirellulales > JACPPG01 > JACPPG01. The sequence goes on along the minus strand of DASXPZ010000313.1, from coordinate 5,465 downwards.
GCCGCGAGTGCTGCTACGGCAGGCTCGACAGGGCGCGGCGCAAAGAGCTTCCGGGGAGGCACTCCGTCTTCACCGTTGATAGATCCCTTGACGATCATCGGCCGCCGCTCGGAAGGCGTCATGATCCAAAAGGCGAAGTCGAACAACTTGTCGTGCCTCACAGGTCCACTGGCGCCTCCTTTTGCCCAGGCCTCGGTGGCGGCGTCGATCTGCCCGCCGCTGATCAGTAGCGAACACTGCCTGAGGTAGGCAGCCGCAATCTGACGCGGGTAAGTCTGCTGCATATCGTCTCGCCGCAGCTTTTCCAACAACGAGATCTGCCGCCCACAAGCTTCGAGCGCGGCAGGCCTCTCGCCGGTCACAGCGAGTTTGTCGACCAATAAATCAACGGCTGACGAAAGTTCGCCGAGATACTTGTCCTCTGGCAACTCCGTCACGAGCCCTTCATAGAGCTCAACCCCTTGCCGCGCAGCCCGAATCGCGTCGGCCGGATGCGCCGCAGCCCAGTGCGTCCTTGCCAATTGCATCAGAGTGCTGGCCCAGAGCGCACGGTAGTACTGGTTTTCTGCTTTCGATCTTTTGGCGGAGGAAAGCCTTTTGAAAACCGCGGCGGCCAGTTGCAGACTAAGCTTTGACTCCTCGAATTGCCCTCGCTGGCAAAGGATCATTCCCAAGTTGGGATAGAGATGAGCGATTTGCAGATAGGCCTTGGGAAATTCGGCCGGGTTATCGGCCAAAATGGCGTGCTGAAGCATCATTCGCTCCAGCAGCTTCTCACGCAGGGCCTGTTTTTCGGGCGAATTCTTATTCAACTCGTCCATGACCCACAACAATTGGTCGACTTCGGCCTCGCGAGCTTTTTCGACCGCCTGGCGGGCGACGATTTCGGCTTGCAACCGTTGTTCCACCTCCCTCTCGGCGCGTGTCGCCCGCACCGCTTGCCACGCGCTAACGACCGTCCCCACGATCAACGTCAGGGCCACGGTTGCGCCGAGCAGCGCCACGAGCGGATTGCGCCGGCCCCAGCGCAAAAGGCGTTCGCTCGGTGTCGATCGCCGGGCCAGGATCGCTCGGTCGGAAAGAAAGCGACGCAGATCGTCGGCCATCTCCTCGGCCGAGTGATAGCGCGCGGCGGGCTCTTTGGCCACCGCCTTGAGCACGATGGTTTCCAGGTCGCGTGGAATCGCCGGATCGATCTTCGTCGGCGGAAGCGGCGGCGCGTTGCGAATCCGATCGATCAACTGCGCCCGGCTGCCGCTCTCGAGAAATGTCCGTTGAGTCAGCAGCTCGTGAAGCGACGCCCCCAGGCCATAAATATCGCTGCGACGGTCCGACCAGCCTTCCAACCGCTCTGGCGCCATATAGCGCAGCGTGCCGACGAAGTCGCCCGTTTCCGTAAGCGCCTGCCCTTCTTCGACCTTTGCCAGGCCGAAGTCTGTGACCCAAATGCTCCCGTTGACGTCGAGAAGTAAATTCGAAGGCTTAATATCGCGATGCAAGATTCCCTCGGAATGAGCGTAAGATAACGCCTCTGAAACTTGCAGCCCGACACGGGCGACGCTGTCATAAAACGGACGCCCGGAGCTCTTCGAAGAAAAATCGCTTCCTGAGAGTGAACCAGAGCCAGTCGAGACACTCGCCGTCCCGGCCGGTGTGTCGTCGCCGGAGCGTACCTCTTCTCGTCGCCTGATTACTTCCGGCGCCGCAACCACGGCGCACGCTTCCTTGTCGCGAAACGCGTCGCTCAATAAGCCGCTGGCAAGAGATCGCGTCGGCTCGTCGCTACCGGGGGTTGGAGCGCCGTCGAGGGCCTGACCCGAACGCAATTTGCGTAGCTCATCGATGACAAGGTCGAGACTTTTTCCGGGAATGTATTGCATCGCATAGTAATGGAGTCCCTCATGCTCGCCGACTCCAAACACCGGCACGATGTGGCTGTGGTGCAGCCGGCCGGCGGAGCGGGCCTCGACCCGGAATCGCTCCAAATGCACCGAGTTCATCAAGCCCGGTGATGAAAGGACCTTGAGCGCCACGTGGCGTCCGAGCGACTGTTGCACGGCCTCGTAGACGATGCCCATTCCGCCTCGGCCCAGCTCGCGAACGATCGTGAACTCGCCAATTTCGCGCGGCACGCCGCCGCGGATCGACGAGTTAGGCGGCGCGTCGAGCCGTTGGCGGTGCGGGGCGTTCTGTTCCAGCACGATCAGCGCCGTGATCAAATCTCGCAACTGACCCGCTAATTCCGGGTACTGCGCCACATAAGCGTCGACGCTGGGACACTGGCCTGCGCGAAAACTGGCCATGAACGAATCGGCCAGTTTTTCGATCAGGTCGCGGTCCGTGGCGGAAGTTTCAGCCATCCGAATTCTGCCCTTATTGTAGACGAGCGCGTTCGATGTCCGGGAATATTTCCCCAGACTGCTACGGATCGGATCCCAGGATCGGCAGCAGCACGTCCTTGAGCCGCACCAGCGCGCGGGCGTAACGTTTGCTACTGGCCGATTTGTCGATGCCCAGCACATCGGCCGCTTCGCCGTTGCTGAGTTGTTCGAAGTGACGCAAGGCGAGAATCTCGCGGTCGATCGGCTCGAGCGTGTTGAGCGCTTCTTGGAGCTTGATCGTTTGTTCGATGCGAATCGCCGACTGGCTGGGAGTGCTCATATGCCCGAGAAAGGCCGCCGCCAGGTCGGCGCTGGTCGCTTCGGGAAAGGCGCCCTGATAGAGCGATATCTCGCGGTTTACCTCGCGGGCTCGCGTTCCCAGGTGCCGACGATGTTGCTCGATCAGCCGCTGCCCGGTAATCCACCGCAACCAGAGATAAAACGACAACTGCGGGTTGGCGGCGTACTTGGGCAATTCCTTGGCCGCCACCAGGCAGGCTTCTTGGATCACGTCCGACGGATCGATGCGACCCCGTAGCCGCCGATCCATGCGCACCGCCACCAGGCAGCGCAGCCGCTCGCGATGCTGCGTCAACAGTAGCGTCCAAGCGTGCTGATCGCCGCCGGCGGCTTGCTGAACCAGCCGGGGGGTGTCGCTCTCATCGGGAACTTCAACCATAAGATCCTGCGTTGCCATAAGGCCAATCATAACTACTCAAACGTGAAAAGACTCGGTTTGGGGACAGGGGGGTTGGGTCCGCGGGGCAGAAGAAAATCGGCCGCTCCTGATAACGGACGAATCGCCTTCGGGCGAAATCACCTCAGAAATCCACGAGAACTTCGCATTTCTTTGGTTTTTTCGCCTGCAAATGGTCCCCAAACGGCGCCGGCTGCGTTTTGGTTCCTGTTAGGGCAGGTCGAGGCTTCTACGGAACGTCGAGTTCCTCGCGACTTGCCGCCTGGCGCCGAGATAAGCCGACTCAAACAACGCAATCAGCAATCAGGCATTGCGACGGGTAGACCCAATTCACGATTTCAAGGGGGAGACGCTAATGCGAACCATCACATGTTTCATTGGCCTGATTGGCGTTTTGAGCGCGCTCGGCGACCACGCCACCGCCGCGACGCCGATGACTTTTTATCGGGCGACCGACCTGAGCACCCTCGGCGGGGACGAAATGTGGAGCTCTGGTCTGGCGATCAACAGCCAGGGCCACGTCGCTGGTCTATCGGACATTCCACCCAATACCGGCTATCACGCCTTTCTGTATTCCGATGGCGTGATGCAGGACCTGGGAACTCTGGGGGGCAATGAAAGCCGTGCCTACGGCATCAACGACAACGACGAAGTTGTCGGCTGGTCGGATCTGACCGGGACGTATCCCGACTCCGACCACGCCTTTTTGTATTCCCAGGGCGTGATGACCGACATCGGCACATTGGGGAGCGATCAGAGCCTGGCCTGGGGCATCAATAATAGCGGTCAGGTTGTCGGTTCGGCCGCGTGGCACATTGCGTTTTCGTACAGCAACGGAGTGATGACCGATCTGGGGTCGCTTGGAGCGCCAAACAACAGCCAGGCTGCCGCCACCGCAATTAACTCCAGCGGGCAGATCGTCGGCCTGTCGAGTGTGGGGAACACTGCGCGCATGCACGCCTTTCTTTACAGCAACGGCGTGATGACCGATCTGACGCCGGGAGCAAATATCCTCAATAGCCAGGCCACAGCGATCACCGACAACGGCCGGATCGTCGGTACCGTGCAGGCCGCGGTCCAGGGAGCGCAGCAACACGCGGCCATTTTTAGCGGCGGCGGCGTGGTCGATCTCGGGACGCTCGGCGGCTACGAAAGCATCGCCACCGGCGTTAACTCCAGCGGCCAACTCGTCGGCTACTCGGATATCGCAACCACCAGCGGCGTGCAGCACGCCTTTGCTTCCAACGGCGGTGCGATAACCGACCTGAACGATTTAACCGCCATCAATTCTCATCCCACCGCGGATTGGTACGTCTATAAGGCGGCAGGCATTAACGACGCGGGCCAGATCGTCGCCACGCTCAGGAGTCCCGGCTCGGTGGAAAGTCCCGGCGAAAAATATCACGCCGCCGTGCTCAACCCCGTGGCCGGCGTCACTACCTCCGTGGCGATCGACCCCTCGCAAAGCGGATTGACGCTCTCAGCCGATATCAATGGCTTTCCCTTCATTGAACAGACGCCTGGAAGTCTGACGTCGGCGCTCGCCGGATCGCTGACGGTCGACCTGATCGGATCGCCCGGCGCCTGGACAGACATCCGCTTTCATTCCGCGAATCCAATCCAGGCGGTAGGTCACGCTGGTCCATTTCAGCCCGGCAATGGACCGGCCGACCTGGCGAGCTTTGTCAGCTTGGACAACGACGGAGAACCGCTGCTGGCCTCGCTCGCGTCTCGCAACACGATTTTGGACGCGTCGAGCGGTTTTCTCAGCATTGGCCCGGACGGCGGCGTCTCACTGGATGGTCTCCTTTCGACTTTGACGACGACCATCGACTACGACTTGCCGGGGATCATTTCCGGTTCAGGCGGCGCGCATGCAAGTGGTCCGATTGGCGGAAGAGGAAGCGTCGTGCAAGTGGGGAACACGCTTTACATCACCATCCCCATCGACTTGAGCTTTACAACACAGCCCCCGGAGCTCGGCGGCGGAGCCACATTCAATTATCGCTACACCGGCCAAATCGTCGCCACGGCCACCGTGCCGGAGCCGTCGACGTTTGCTCTTGCCGGCCTTGCGATTCTGGGTTTGCCCCGGCTGCTGAGACGCCATTGACAGGCTTGTGTCTGCGTTGGCCGACGTTGGAATGCTTCAGGGATTGGATTCATCGAGGAACCACCATGTTGCGCGTCCAGGATCGTGTCCTTGGCGCCGTATCGCATCAGTTATAAACGCCACGACGATCATCTTGCAACGCCGAGAGGAGCTAGACTCATGAAACGCTGCGTAAAAAAATTATTTGCAGGGCTCTTGTTAATTGCGGCGATTGTCGGTCGGTCGCGCGCTGAACCGATTAACTTCGGCGCCGTCGGAGATAGCCTGACCGACG
>DASXPZ010000312.1:0-5731 GCA_036493275.1 Pirellulales bacterium | reverse complement strand
ATCATCGCCTGCTGCTCACCGCGATCGCGTCCGGGGCTGTGTTGGTTTCGTCTGGGCTCGTGTTGTCGGCTCGGATCTCGACCGCCTGCCCGTTCTGCAGCTCGGTGTCGATGACGCTGGCCGAAGAGATGAAAAGCTCTGACGCGGCGGTGATCGCGAAGCTGGTCACCAAGCCCACGTCGCCCGACGACGCCGGCGCCCCGACCAAAAGCAAGTTCGAAATCGTCCGCGTGCTGAAGGGAGAGGCGGCGCTCGGCGGCAAGAAGCAAATCGAGATGCTCTACTTCGGCCAGCAAGAGCCGGGAACCAAGTTCCTGATTTTCGGCATCGACCCAAAGGAGCTGATGTGGGGCACCCCTTCTCCGGTGACTGATAAGGGCATTAAGTATCTAGACAAGGTCGTCTCGCTGCCGGCAGGCGCGGTCGATCGCCTGGCGTTCTTCCAGGAATACCTCGAGGACGAAGACACCTGGCTGCAAAGCGACGCCTTCAACGAGTTCGCTACGACTCCCTATCCCGACGTGGTGGCGCTGAAGGACCGGATGCATCGCGATCAACTACTGAAGTGGATCGCCGACGACAAAATTCCGGCCAGCCGTCGCCGGCTGTACTTCACTATGCTCGGCGTCTGCGGCAAGCCGGAAGACCTGCCGATGATCGAGCAATTGATCCAGCTCGACGATCGCCAGGTCCGCACCGGACTCGACGCGATGATCGGCTGCTATCTCAGCCTGAAAGGCCCCGAGGGGCTGCCGCTGATCGAAGAGATGTTCCTGAAGAACCCCAAGAGCGAATATGTCGACACCTACGCGGCCATTTACGCACTGCGAATCTTGGGGCAGGAGACGACCGTGGTCTCGCGTGAGCGGCTCGCGGCCAGCCTGCGGCTGATGCTCGAGCGTCCGCAATTGGCCGACATGGTCATTCCAGACCTGGCCCGCTGGCAAGATTGGTCGGTCGTCGATCGGGTGGTCAAATTGTTCAAAGACGCCAACGAAGAGTCGTCGTGGGTTCGCGTCCCGGTGGTCCAATACTTGCGAGCCTGCCCCTTGCCCGTAGCTAAAGAGCACCTGGTCGAGTTGGCGAAGATCGATCCCGACGCGGTGAAGCGGGCCAACAGCTTCTTCCCGCTGACCGGTTCGGCGACGCAAAGCGCCGCCAAGGACCCTAAGGGGACGGACGCTAAGGGAACTGACGCTAAAGCCGTCGCCACGCCGGCCGCCGAGCCCGCCAAGACGCCTGCGACCTCGAAAGAAACCAAACCGGCGACCAAACCGGTAACGAAGAGCGAATTGGACTCAGCCGACGCGAAGAATCCCGTTCCCGCGCCCGTGCTAACCGGCGCGACCGGCGCAGTCTCGGCGGTCACTGACTCGACGCCCATTTCCGATCGACCCCAAGCGGCATCGGCCGAGCCGGCTGCGACCTCGGCGAAGCCGGCTGTGACGTCGGGCGCCATTCCCACGACGGAGGTCACGCCGGTCGCCGCAAAGCCGGCTCCCTCCGCCGAGCCGCGCTCCCCGGTCTTTGCGACGTTGGCCATGTGCCTGGCGGTGGCGACCGCCGGCTCGGTGTTGTTTCGCATGAAGCGCGGCCAGATAATGCATTAATGCATTGAAACAGCTTGGGCGTCGATTGGCGCCCGGCGGATCACGGCGATCGAGGAAGTGGCCATGAGCGTCGACATCGAACATCGCACCAGTGACGATCAATCACGCGCCGGCGAAGAGGGCTTCGTCGAGGATTACACGCAATATCGCGCGCTCAGCGTGGCAGCGGTCGCCAGTTGCGCGCTCGGCGCGTTGTCGGTGATTACCTTCCTCAGTTGGGCGTTTGCCATCATCCCGCTCTTGGGCGTTGTGCTGGGCGTCTTGGCGCTGGTGCGGATCCGCCGCAATCAGGCCGAATTGGTCGGCTCGCGCGTCGCCCAGTCCGGCATCGCGCTCAGCCTGTTGTTCTGCGCCGCCGGCGTCTCGTATCTGACGTACGATTATCTGACCGAAGTCCCCGATGGCTATCGCCGCTTGTCGTACTCGCGATTGCAGCCCGACGAAGAACAACCCGGCCAGCTTTTTCCGCCGGAAATCGAAGGGTGGAATGGCGAGCGCGTCTTCATCAAGGGCTACGTTTATCCGACAAAGAACGAGCGAGGCATCAAAGAATTCATCCTTTGTCGCGACAACGGCGACTGCTGCTTCGGCGGCCAGCCCAAGCTGACCGATCGGATCCTTGTCGATCTGAAGGGGCATCTCACCTACAAATACAGCACGCGCATGATCCGCCTGGCCGGAACGTTTCGCGTGGAGCCTGGCAAAGGGGTCGACGGCGTCGGGGGCGTGATCTATCACCTGGACGCGGACTATCTGAAATGAGCAGGCAAGGCGAATCATCGCGTAGGGCGCGACCAAACGGTTTCAAACGTCGCGCGGCGGCGATTGCCTGCTCCTCGGCGGGACGCTTTCTTGCGCTATCGCTGACGGTTTTCGTTTCGCTGGCGGCGTTCGGTTGCGAGGAATCTCACGCCCCGGCTAAGGCAATGACGGCGCCTGACGCCGAGAACAAGTCGACCGTCAACTCGCCCAAAGCCTCCGCTCCGACCGTCGCCGTCGAACCGGCGCCGGCCGAGAAGGCCGCTCCCAACGCCGCTCCGCCGTCGAGCGACGGCGCGACGCGCAACATTACGTTCGACAAAATCAAGTTCGAGATGAAGTCGAACGTCGATTATAAGCCGGAGTTGCTCACTCCCGAAGTTAAGGCGCTGGATGGCCAAAACGTGCGGATTCGCGGTTTCATGTTTCCTAGCTTCAAGCCGACCGGACTGACCGAGTGGGTGTTGGTTCGCGACAATCTGCAATGCTGCTTCGGCGGCAACGCCATCCTGTACGACTGCATCATCGTCGACATGAAGCCTGGCAAGTCGACCGACTACACCACGCGCCCGGTCGCCGTCGAAGGCAAGTTCAATATTCGCGACTGGTTCGACCTCGACGGCGTTCGCCGAGCGATCTATCACCTGGATGGCGAATCGGTCCGCTTTTAGCCGCGACTCCGCCTGGCGCCAAGGCGAGCCTTCTTTTCGCGTGAATGCCGAGGCATCGATGGTTGGGTTTCTGCGTGCGAACATCCGACGAAAGGGCGCCGAGACTCTGTCTTGCATGCGCTTTGAACGGAACGCTTGCTCGCCGTTCCCGGCCTCACCGAGGCCGGCTACAGAAGAAGCGGGCGAGATCTCTGCTCTCGCACTTCTTCGACTGTTTAGTTTGATGGCGGCGCTTCTCTCGGCGGGGCTGACCGAGATGGTCGCAACGGCTTGCCCCTTCTGCACCGCAGTTTCGCCCAGTATTTCGCAGCGGCGCGAAGAAGCGACCGTCGCTGCGCTGGGCGAAGTGGCTGGCGTCAATGAGCGGCAATTGAAATTGCGGCTGCACAAAGTTCTGTCCGGCGCGGAAAATCTCGCAGACCAAACATCTTTGACCATCCCATTGGCCGACGCCACCGGCGCAGCCGGCCTCAAGGCGGGGCGGTTGGCGCTAGTGCTTGGCACGCGCCGCGCGGCCGACGAAGGATTCGATTGGGAAGTCACGCCGCTCGACGAAGTCAGCTATGGCTACGTGGCTCGCGCGCCCGCGCGGCGATTGCCGCCGGCCGAACGGCTGGTCTATTACGCGCGTTTTCTGGAGCACGCCAATCCGCTGTTGGCCGAAGACGCCTATCTCGAATTCGGCGCTGCCTCCTACGACGAAGTGGCGCAAGTGGCGGACCAACTGCCGATGGCCAAAATTCGCGCTTGGGTCGCCGATCCGCGCGTGCCGGAGGCGCGCAAAGGCTTTTATGGTCTCGCGCTGGGTCTGGCGCGCAATGAGGCCGATCGCCAGGCGAACACCGCTGCGCTCGAGCGTTGGATCGCGACCCCGGCCGACGACTTTCGCGCCGGTTTCGACGGCGCTCTCGGCGGCTACCTCGTCCTGACAGGCCCGGCCGGATTGAAAAAAATCGACGAGCGTTATTTGCGCAACCCGGCCGCGTCGCCGGGTGACGTGCGGCACGCGCTAACGGCGCTCCGCTTTTTCCACGAGTTCGGCCGCGGGGCAATTCCGGCGGCCGACTTGAACAAGTCGCTGCGGGGAGTGCTGGCGCGACCGGAGTTCGCCCCGACGGTGATCGTCGATCTGGCGCGGTGGAACGATTGGGAAGCCATGGACGACGTAACGGCCCTGTTTGGGCGCGAGGGCTACCCCGATCCGGCGACGCCGCGCGCCGTGGTGGGCTACTTGCTCGCGTCGCCCGAACCGCAGGCGGCCCGCGCGTTGGCCGCGCTTCGCCAGCGCGATCCTGGCCGAGTGGCTGACGCGGAAAAACAAAGCACGCTGTTTGGGCCTTCGCGCTAGCGGTTGCGTGTCACGTCTGATCGCGGGCCCCGCGGGCCGGCTTTCCGCGGGGCGCTGCGGCAGTTATACTTCGATACAGACAGGAGTTACCAACAGCCGCGTCGTTTTCCGTCGCGTGCTTGAAGCCATGCAAAAATATGTCGTTCGCTGCGGCGTGATGCGCGCCTTGGGAGTGTTCACCACAGGCCGGGGCGAAACGTTCGCCCGCGGGGCCCGCGTGATCTCGCGCACCGATCGCGGCCTGGAAGCGGGCGAAGTCTTATGCGAGGCCAGCGACGAAGCCGCGGCTCGCATCCAGGATCCGCGCCGCGGCCAGATTCTCAGGCAGATGTCGGCCGATGACGAGAACGAGCTCCAGCGCATGCACTCGCTGGAGCGAACCGAGTTCGAGACCTGCAAGCGAGTCCTGGCCGAATTGCAACTGCCGATGAAACTGGTCGACGTCGAGCACGTCTTCGGCGGCGAGCGGATCGTGATCTATTACATCTCGGAGAACCGCGTCGATTTTCGAGTCCTGGTCAAGACGCTGGCCACCGAGTTTCAAACACGGATCGAGATGCGGCAGATCGGCGTGCGGGACGAAGCCAAGCTACTGGCAGACTACGGCGATTGCGGCAAACCGGTCTGCTGCAATACGCACCTCTCGGAGATGCCGCCGGTCTCGATGAAAATGGCCAAGCTGCAAAAAGCCACGCTCGATCCGACGAAGATCTCCGGACGCTGCGGGCGCTTGAAGTGCTGCCTCCGCTACGAATTCGACACGTACGAAGAATTGCAGAAGGATCTGCCGCCCTTGGGTTCGAATATCGTCACCGCCAGCGGCCGAGCCCGCGTGCTGGCGCATGAAATCCTGGCCAGTCAACTGCTGGTCGAGACCGAAGATCACCGCCGCGTCTTGATTCACGCCACCGACGTATTGACCGTATTGGGCAAATGAGTTCGCGCAGCCGCGATCTGCTTGCGGCGCGCCCGTGCAGATTGTTTTTCTCAGCCAGCCCACCAGATTTCTCAGCTAGCCGCCGAAGCAACACCGCCATGTCTGACGCCGCGACCGCACTCGAAAAACTGGTCAAGGAAGATAAGCGGTATAAAAAACCCGCTTACATCTTCGTCTTCGATTCGTTGACTTACGCCCATAGCGAATTGGGCATGGGGGGCGAGGGCTCCGAAGCGACCGAAGGAGAAGAATCCGCCGAGCGCCACCTGACGGGCCAGCAATTGTGCGAAGGGATCCGCCAATACGCGCTCGATCAGTACGGCTACATGGCCAAATGCGTGCTGAATAGCTGGGGCGTAACGACCACCGGCGACTTCGGCGAGATTGTCTTCAACTTGATCCGCAT
>DASXPZ010000311.1:0-1871 GCA_036493275.1 Pirellulales bacterium | reverse complement strand
CCCCCACCGAGCCTGCGCCAGCGGTTCGATGTCTGGGTATCGACGATTTTGCGTTTCGAAGGGGGCAGAATTACGGCACCATCCTGATCGACCTGGAACGCGGATGTCAGTAGTGCTTTAAGACCGGGCCATTTTCGCGGGGTGGCCCGGGCCAGTCTGCCGAAGGTTGATCGCGGTATGGCCCTGGCAACGAGAGGCGGGCCGGGCGATGTGATAGTCTAGAAGCACTTCGCGGCGTAAGCCGTTTCATTCATCCGCAAGTTGCCTCGGAGCCAAATTGACGCTTGGCTCCGAGACTGGACCATCGGGGACAAGCTCTCCCCAAGGCCCGTGTCATTTCAGGGTTTGACTGCGTTTCGGCTAGAGCCGGGCGTTGTTATCGGTTTCGTCGTTGCCTGCTCAAAGGTTGCGAGCAGGTGTTCGTGCCGGCGCGTCCGCAGTCGCGGTATTGCAGCGTGGCGTGCGCGCAGGCCGCCCGGCGTTGGCGTCGTTGGCGGGCGAGCCGTCGGTATCGAGCGAGCGAGTCGGGTCGGGAGCGCCGTCGGGCGCAGCACGGTCGTTATCGTCAGCGGCAACGAGAACGGGCGGCCGCGGCTGTGGCGGCGTCAGAGTCGCCGGCGCCGGCGCCCGAAGTTGTTGAGAAGCCGGCCAAGGCTGTTGGCGGCGAGCGCGAGGGCCAGCGCCCAGCGGAATTCTCCGAAGATTTTGCGCGGTGTCGGTGCGATCGGCCGGGCTGTTACGTGCAGTTCGCGGCGTCGATGGCGGGCTCGAACCGTCGTTTTTGCAGTATGGCGTGCCGCTTGGCGTTGCGTCGAGTGCTGGATCGCGAAGCGCGGTGTCAGTGGCGGTCAGGAAGTTTACCACTTTCGCGGCCACGGGAGCCTCTGGCCGCGATTGCTGATCGCGGCCAGTGAGCGATGCGGACGTCCATTCACCTCTTGGTTAGTCGATTCAACGGCCAGTAATGTGGAGTAGCACGAGTTGAATTGAGGGTCTCGAAGCGAGTTCGCGCTCGCTCCGAGACGTGACCTTTGGGAGCGACAACTCCCTTGGGCCTTCGTCAGTATTCCTTGGGTTGTGAGTCGCCGCAAGAGCCGGCCGAACCGGTCCGGGGATTTCGTCGCCGTCGCTGCCTGCTCAAAGGCTGCGAGCAGTTCTTTCGTCCAACTCATCCGCAGAGTCGTTATTGCAGTGCGTCGTGCTGCCAGGGGGCGCGGCGTTGGCGTAATCGTCAGGCGAGCCAGACGTGGCGTTCGAGCGTGGCGGGCCTGCGTTGCCGTCGCGAGCAGTCGCGGCGTTATCGTCGGCGGATTCCGCTGCCGCTGCTGTCGGACGTGCCCGAACCATCGTCGCCGTCGGCATCATCAGAACCGCCCGAGTCGCCAGGATCGGCGGCCGGTGCGGCGATCGCAGCGCCGGTCGTACCGCCGGTCGTACCGCCGGTCGCAGCGCCGATCCCATCATCACCGTCAGCCGAGCCGCGCGAGGGCCAGCGCCCAGCGTTAAACTTTGGGGATTTTTCCCAGCGGATGTGTCAGCGTCCGGGTTGTTACGTGATGTTCGCGGTGGCGACGGAGTTGTCGCCGCAGCGATTCTGTTCGTGCCATTGCCGCCGGGCGTTGCGCAACGTGCTGGATCGCGAAGCGCGTTATCGTCGTCGTCGTCGGGCGGGGTATCGCCCTCCGACGAGGCGATCGCGGCCGGCCTCGGCGCGGCCGCCGTGATGTCTTTACCGGTTGTGAATCTCCCCAGGTCCCGCGAGGATCGCACGTACCCCCCAAGACGGCGAAGGGCGGGCGGGTTCCGGTGCTTCCGGTCCCACCGTTCCTTCCCGTTCTGGGTGGTGGCGTGGAGGGCGCGTCGTGCGTGGC
>DASXPZ010000310.1:0-3245 GCA_036493275.1 Pirellulales bacterium | reverse complement strand
GGTGTTGCCGCTGGCCCGGCTCACGAAACCCAACTGGCTCGTTTTGCGCGCCGCTCCCAGATCGTTTACGTTCGACCAGGCGGCGGTGGGAGTAACGTTACTGTTGGCCGGACTTGAAGGCTCCGGGCCGGGTGGGGGCTCGGTGGGTTCATACGTTGACTCGGGCGCCGCCGAGGGGGGACTTTCAGGCATCGCAGGTTCGCCGGTTGGCTTCAACTCGTATTCCGCCACGAATTGACGGCGATCTGGCAGCGTCAGCCGCACGAAGAGCTCCAGCCGGTTGGCCTTCGGCCGTTCGCCGGGCCACTCCAGTCGAAAGTGGAGGCCGCCCCCCGCCTGCGTTCCCTTGAAATGTTGGGCGACTTTGTCGGCTGAGAAGTCCCAACGACCGACTTTCGCGGCCGCTCCTTCACGCGACGCGTCGAGCGCGATGATCGAAATATCGCCGGCCACTTCCACCATTTCGCCGCTCGCGCTGCGCGGCTCGACGACGATAGTCAGTCCGTCATCGGGCGAATTTCCTTGAAGCGACTGTCGCCACGCCGTGAGCTTGGGATTTACCGCCATCATGCTCAGCGCCGCGTTCCCTGCCGGATTGGTTGCGGCGGGAGAACTGGCGATCGGACTATTTCCGACGCCGGGCGCGCGACCTACAGGCGCCGAGGTCGGACGCGCGGCGGTCGATGGATATGGCGCGGCAATCGGCTCTGGCTCGACGAGCGCGCGCGAATCTGGCTGAGCTTGCAGGTTGCGATCGAAATCGCCTGGCGGGGCCGCCACGCTCTCCGGCAAAGGCGGCGGAACGGCTTGACCAACGGGCGCCGGCTCGCCGACTGGCGCCGGAACGGGAACGGGTTCAGGACCTCGCGCTACATCGGGCGCGGAATATGGCCCGGGAGCGCTCACCGACTCGGGTTCGCGCATCGGCAAGGGAGCCTCTTGCGGTCGTACGGATTCCGGCTCAGGTTGGGCCAAAGGAGCCTGGTCCATCGGCGGCGCAGTCGAGACGTTGGGCGGCCGCCAGTTGGGAGACTGAATCGGCCTGGACTCTTGGATCGGTTCCGGCTCGGCGCGCGGCGGCGCTTCTTGAGTCACTCCCGGCGGTCCGCATCCCGGGCCGATGTTCTCCATCGGCGCCCGAAATCCTCCCGCGTCGGGCGCGGCCTCCGGTCCTCCCTCGGGCGAACGCGAGCTCACCGGTTGGGGCAAGATTCCTTCGGGAACGTTGGGGTCCGGGGGACTGATGATCGGAGGCCCGTCGTAACGCGGCGCGCGTTCTTTTCGCCTGCCGGCGCTTGGCATGTTTGGCTCGTCGTCGGGGAGCTCGATCTTGGGGGGTTTGTCGATATCGACGTCGCCGGCGGGGCTGCGGGGATCACGATTGGCGGGGGTCGAGGAGTTCCCTGGCTTGACTGGCGTGAGCGTTCCGCCGCTATAGATCGGGATGGCGCCTGCCGGCCGGCTCGCGGCAAGACTGCGCTCGGCGTCTTCGAGCTTCCAGCAGAGATCGTTGAGCCGCTGCTCGAGATGGAAATTTTCCAGCTCCAGCGCCTGGTTGGCTTGCTGCAATTGAGCCTTGGTGACGCACCCGGCGGAGGGCGCCAACAAGATCGCCGCGACGGTGAACTTCCAATGTTTCATCTGGCAGCCTCGCGCATTATCAGCCTTGGTCCGACGAGCGAGTCGCCGGCCCTTCGGGGCACGAAATGTGGAAAACGTAGCTTCCTTATCGGCGGCTGGGCTGCGGGATGTGATGCCGCCGTCAGGCAAGCGAAGTCGGACGAACCGGAGACCGGGAGCAACCCGGCCGCGTTCCTCGCGACTACACTTGCGGCTGAACCGGGACCATGTGCTCGATCACACGGTCAATCAATTGATACTCCATTGCTTCCTCTGCGGACATGAAGCGATCTCGATCGGTGTCCTGCTCGATCTTCTCCAACGAATGGCCGGTGTGTTTCAGCAAGATGCCGTTCAACTTCAGCTTGATCTTTTGGAACTCCTTGGCGTGGATCATGATCTCTTCCGCAGTCCCTTCCATGCCGGCCAGCGGTTGGTGAATCATGATTCGTGAATTGGGGAGCGCATGGCGCTTGCCGCGTTGGCCAGCGGTGAGCAACACGGCGCCCATCGACGCGCATTGGCCGATGCAATAGGTCGCCACGTCGCAGGTAACGAACTGCATCGTGTCGTAAATCGCCAGGCCGGCCGTGACGCTGCCGCCGGGCGAATTGATGTAAAGATGGATATCGTTCTTCGAATCGTCCGACTGCAGAAACAACATCTGCGCGACGATCGAGTTGGCGACTTCATCATTGATGGCCGACCCCAGAAAGATGATGCGATCTTTCAACAGGCGGCTGTAAATATCCATCGCCCGCTCTTCGCGGCCGCTTTTTTCGATGACGTAGGGGATCAATGGCATGTCACTACTCGCAGTTTTGGTGGAGCGCGAAGAGTTTGACTTCGCGACAATGTGTTCTGGTTTGCGCCGGTGCTGGTTTGCGCCGAAAGCGCGCTTTAAGTCTTCTCTCCGTCTTCCGCTTCGAGCGGCGGCTTGGTCAGGATCTCGTCAACCACGCCGTATTCCTTGCCCTGGATGGCGCTCATATAAAAATCGCGATCGGTGTCCTTGGCGATCCGCTCAATCGGCTGGCCGGTGTGAGTCGAGAGGATTCTGTTGAGTACTTCCCGCGTCTTGAGAATCTCTTGGGCCTGGATCTCGATGTCCGAAACCTGGCCTCCCACTTGCCCGTACGGTTGATGGATCATGATCTTGGCGTTGGGGAGCGCGAACCGTTTTCCCTTCGCTCCGCCGGCCAGGAGCACCGCGCCGCCGCTGGCGGCCAGTCCCACGCAGTAAGTGGCCACGGGGCAGGTAAGAATCTGCATGGTGTCGTAAATCGCCAGCGTGGCGCTGACGCTGCCGCCGGGCGAATTGATGTAAAAGTGAATCCCTTTGCGACGGTTTTCGCTCTGCAAGTAAAGCAGCTTCATCACCAACTCGTTGGCGTTGCCATCGTGAATTTCACCTTGCAGGAGAATGATGCGGTTTTCCAGCAGCAAATCGCCCAGGGTTAGCTGGCGCTGACGCTGGTAGCTTTGGTAGTTGGCCATCGGGTCGACCGGGCCACGTTCATAACTGAGATTCATCGTTGATCCTTTGCAGTCCGCGATTTTTGCGACTCGCGGAGGCGGTTGATTGCGCCGCGTTGACTGGTTGCTTCGAATGTCGAGCCGATTGG
>DASXPZ010000309.1:0-4878 GCA_036493275.1 Pirellulales bacterium | reverse complement strand
TGCGCTTTCGAGCGGCGTTGAGCGCGATCTCCAATCGCTCGAAGACTTCGCGCTGCCCGACCATGTCGCGCATCCGCGTCGGCCGCAGCGCGCGATCTTCCGGGTCTTCGTCGAATCGCTCGGGCGTCGCTTCGGCCGGGCCCGGTTGTAAGATGGGTTCGCGCACCTGGCAGTTCTCCTCCGTGATGGAGCACGCAATATATCACAGCTCGATAACGAGGGGACACCACTCTGGGTCGAAAAGCCCGACGTAGCAGGCGTTTTCAGCCCTGCCGGCACGCAAGCCAGCTAATGGGCGTGACCGTTCGTCGGCGGCGCGATATCAAAATCGACCACCAGCGGTAAGTGATCGCTCGCCTGGCGCGCCATCGGGCTGTGGGCGATGTACGCGCGCTCGACGTTCACCCCGCGAACGAAGGCCTTGTCGAGCGAGCCCAGCGGCAAAAACGCCGGAAATGAGCGAAATCGAGACGCCGGGTGGGTTACCTGTTCGAAGCCATGCACCGCCAGGTGGGCGTGCTTCAATTGATTTCGCCAGTCGTTGTAATCGCCGATGATCACCGTCGGCAGGTGCATTCCCTGTCGAAACAGGTCATGCCCCATCAGATGCCCTACCTGCCAGGCGCGTTCGCGCTCCGAGAGCCCCAGGTGCCAATTCACGGCGTGGAGCGGGCCCTGCGGCGTGTCGAGCACCACGAGCTGCGCCCCGCGCGGCTTTTTCTCGCGCAATCGCAACGAAATGTGGTGCTTTTCCAGGACATTGAAGCGAGACAGGACCAGGTTGCCGTACCCGCCCGTTTTGAGATGAACGTTGAGTTGATACACTGCCGTGGAGAGATCGAGCTTCTCCGCCAGCAGCTTGGGCTGATCGTCGTAGCGGCTGCGGGCGACGTTGTGATCGACCTCTTGCAGGCAGACGACATCGGGCTCGAGGGCCCGAATCACCTCCAGGACACGTTCGATCCGATAGAGGCGATCGCGTCCCCCGATGCCTTTGTGAATGTTGTAACTGATGATGCGCACGGGATCCGTCACCTGCAAAACCGCGAAAATTGTCTATCAACTATACGCCTGAAGTCCACTTGGCGGTCTGAATGCTGCGAACGGCGCGCCGGAGAATCTGGCGGTTAGGCGGGTCGGAGGTCATCTTGCCATGCTGGATTGGAGCCTAATCTACCCCAAGGGGTTGGAATACGCCGATTTTCTTGATCGGCATGGCGCCGGCGCACATCGCCGTCGCTGGGCCGATCTGCACGCGGCGGTGAAGTTCACCGCGCCGCAAAGGGCGCTGCTGTCCCGCTTTACGCGCGAGATGAACGTCGCCTGCCTGGCCGGCGCCTGGTGCGGCGATTGCGTTTATCAATGCCCGATTCTCGATCATATTTCCAAGGCCTGCCTGCTGGTAAAGGTCCGCTATTGGGACCGGGACGCGGCGCCTGAGGTGGCGGCCGAGCTGAAGGTCTGCGGCGGCAGTCGAGTGCCGATCGTCGTCTTTTTGAGCGAGGATCTGCAAGAAGTCAGCCGCTACGGAGATCGGACGCTGGCCCGCTATCGGCAGATGATGGAGCAAATGTTCGGGGCCGCTTGCCCCACGGGGCTGGTCCTCCCCTCCGGCGAAGAGTTGGCGGCGGTGGTGCAAGACTGGTTCGACGAGTTCGAGCGCGTGCAGTGGCTGCTGCGGACCTCGCCCCGCCTGCGGCAACTGCACGGCGATTGAAGCGAAAGAGAATTCCGCATGCGATTCGGTTTTTCGTTCTGCGTGGTCCTGGTCTGCCTGATTGGGCTGGCTGTCTCGCGATCGCCCGGCGATGAGCCGCGCAAGGCGCCGCGCCCCAACATCGTGCTGATCGTTTCGGACGATCACGGTTGGGGCGATTACTCCTTCATGGGGCACCCGCAGGTTCAGACGCCGAATTTGGATCGGCTGGCGCGAGAGAGCGTGACGTTTCGGCATGGTTATGTGCCGTCGAGTCTTTGCTGTCCCAGCCTGGCGTCAATCATTACCGGCCTCTATCCGCATCAGAGCCGGATTACGAGCAACGACCCGCCGCTGCCGCCGGGAATGGCCGCGAAGGACTTTCATCAATCGAAGGCTTTTCTCGATGGCCGAGAGACGATGAACCGCCATCTTGAGGCCGTTCGAACCTTGCCCACATTGTTGAAAGCCGAAGGCTACCGCAGCTTGCAGACCGGCAAGTGGTGGCAAGGAGATTATCGCCGCGGCGGGTTCACGCACGGCATGACGCGCGGCCAGCGGCACGGCGACGACGGACTGGAGATCGGCCGCAAGACCATGGCGCCGATCAATGAGTTCATGGATGAAGCGGTCCGCGATCGCACGCCGTTCTTTCTGTGGTACGCGCCGATGATGCCACACGACCCCCACACGCCTCCGGAGCGTTTGCTCAAAAAGTACCGCGGCGTGGCGCCTTCGGACCAAGTGGCCCGTTATTGGGGAATGATCGACTGGTTCGACGAAACTGTGGGCGAGTTGCTTGGCCGCGTCCATCAACTCGGTCTCGACGACAACACGATCGTGGTCTACCTGGCCGATAACGGTTGGATCCAGGATCCCGCAGCAAGCGGCTACGCCGCCAAGAGCAAGCAATCTCAATACGATGGCGGCCTACGAACGCCGATCATGATCCGCTGGCCAGGACACGCTTCGCCGCGCAGCGCGGACGAGCTGGCGCTGTCGATCGATATTGCGCCGACGCTACTGGCGGCTCTCGGCCAGTCCCCGCCGCGCGAAATGCAGGGCGTCAACTTGCTCGATGAGAAAGCACTCGGAGCGCGGAAAGCGATTTTCGGCGAATGCTTCACGCACAACGCGGTCGACTTGAACAACCCGGCGGCCAATCTTCGCTGGCGGTGGGAAATCGAGTGGCCGTGGAAGCTGATTCTGCCGCACGCGGCCAACGAGCCCGATGGCAAGATCGAGCTGTACGATTTATCGAAAGATCCGAACGAAAAGCAGAACCTGGCGGCGGAACAGCCGGAGATCGTGGCGCGAATGCGCGACGCGACCGACAAATGGTGGAATCCGGCGGCGAAGAACGTGCCCTAGCCGAAGGCCGGAGCCCGGATCATTCCAACTCGTGGATGTCCGACAGCACCCCGCGCGGGATGCACACCGTGAGCACCGTGAGCCGGCCCACTGCTTTGTGCTTTACGCCGCGCGGAACGTAGACGACCATTCCCTTCTTGACCGCCACCTCGTCCTCGTCGAGGACCATCGTCCCCTCGCCGTCGATGATGTAGTAGAACTCGTCGGTGCGAGCGTGATAGTGGAGCTTGGCGTTATCGATTTCGACCTGGTGAACCTCGGCCGCCGCGCCGTCGGCTTCTTCGACCAGGCAGCGAATCTGCCCACACGTTTCGGCCCAGGGAGTTACCTGGGCAGGGTCACGCAGGAGATAACTGGCGCGAGTCGACATGGTGGTAATCTCCGCTGAGGGCAATTCGTTCGACTACTGGAATGCCAATGTGCGTTTGAGCGGTCTTTTAAGCAAACTGCGTAATCCCAGGCATGGCGACGGGCCCCACCTTCAGATCGGTCCAGGCGTACTCGGTCGGTCCGAGGCGTTCTTGCGATTGCATCGCCTGGTCCCAACTGATTACCTGGCCCGTGTAACTGGCCATTCGCCCCATGATCGCCATCATCGTGCTGCGGCACATGTAAAGGCCGTTGTTGATCGGGTTGCCGGAGCGAATGCTGGCGAACATCTCGTCATGTTCCTGCTGATACATGTTGGGCGACGGCCCACGATAGCTCCAGGCGCCCTCTTTGCCTTTGATCTTGTGCTTCATCAAATCAGCGGTGCCCGCAGAGCCCATCACGTAATCCGAGACATCGACATTGCAACCGGGCTGTTGGCGGCAGTAGGCGAACACCTTCGCGCCGGTTTCGTATTCGTACACCACCGCAAAATGATCGAAGATCTGTCCGAATTCCGCCTCGACACGCACCTGGCGGCCTCCCGTCCCCGAGGCGCGTAGCGGCGTGACGTCTCCCAAGGCCCAGGCGGCCTTGTCGAGACTATGAATGTGCTGCTCGTTGTTGTGATCGCCCGAAAGCCAGGTGAAGTAGAGCCAGTTGCGAAGCTGCCACTCCATGTCGCTCCAGCCTTCCTTGCGGGGGTGCATCCACAAGGCGCCGGTGTTGTACGAAGTATGCACGGCGATGACGTCCCCCACGGCGCCGTCGCGAACGCGCGAAATCGTCTCGCGCTTCGGCAGGTCGTAGCGATAACAAAGCCCGGAGACGACCGCCAGGTTCTTTTTCTTCGCCTCTTCGCAACTTTCGAGCACGCTGCGAATGCCCGGCGCGTCGACGGCGACCGGCTTTTCGGCAAACACATGCTTGCCAGCCGCGATGGCCGCTTTCAAATGGGCCGGGCGGAAATGAGGAGGCGTCGTCAACAGCACCACATCCACGCCGCTATCGATCACCTGCTTGTAGGCGTCGAAGCCAACAAAGCTCGTTTCTGGAGTGACCGTTACGCGCTCGGCGTACATCTTCCGCAAGTTGTCGAGACTCGTCTGCAACCGATCGCTAAACGCGTCTCCCATCGCGGTCAGCTTGACGTTCGGGTCGGCTTGCAGCGCTTGCGCCGCGGCGCCTGTGCCGCGTCCGCCGCAGCCGATCAAGCCAACTTTCAAAACGTCGCTGCCGGCGGCGTAGGCGCTCCGCGCGATCGTCAAGTTCGAGGCGATCGCCCCGGCGACGGCCACGCCGGTGGAAGTCTTCAAAAACGCGCGTCGCGACGCGGCGGGCTCGCCGGCTGGTTGGGTCATCGGACAGGATCCTCAGGAAAGAGAATGGGAGCGTGTGGGTGGGTCGGAACTTGGCCGCGCGCCGGGTGGCAGAATTCGATT
>DASXPZ010000308.1:0-7226 GCA_036493275.1 Pirellulales bacterium | reverse complement strand
CTGATGACGGAAGTCTATGCTTACCTTCGCCGCCGCAACCGCCACGGGCGACACGAGTACGCTCAAACCCGAGCAGCATGAGCAAAAGGCTACCCGAATCACGCAAGGCTATTTAGAGGTGTCTGGATTCCGGGCGATCATGCCGGAGGCGCCGCGGCCAGCCCGAGAGCATTCTATCGCCGGTGGAAAAGTTGCTGGCGTTCTCGCTCCTTAGAAATCGCGCAACTCTAGCCCCGTTAAACGTCGCTTCGCCGTAGCGCTTAGGAGCGAGCGCTCTTGTAGTCAGCGCTGCCGACGCTTCGCAAGGCACGATTTATGCATGCGTGCCGGCTGGCCAGCGCGTTTTGCGGGGATGGCTACTCGCTAATTTCGCAGGAGGTCATTCGATGGATCGGCTGCTAGCTCGATGGACCGCGCCCTGCGCGGTGATGGCGGTTTTCCTTGGCTTAGCAGGCGCGTCGGACGCGCAGCAACTGAGCGTCGAACGCGTCGCCAGCGGTTTGGCAAATCCCATTTTTGCCACTTCGCCCGCCGGAGACACGAGCCGGCTCTTCCTGGCCGAGCAGGGCGCTCAAGGAACGGCAACGATTGAGATCCTCAATCTCGCGGATAACACGATCAATCCCACTCCTTTTCTGACGCTCAGCGGCATCGCGACTGGTGGAGAGCAAGGGCTCCTGGGAATGGCGTTCGATCCAAATTACGCGACCAATGGACGTTTTTACGTCGATTACACCGCGGCCGACGGCTCGGACCATATTGATCGTTTTACCGTCTCTGGCGATTCCAACATCGCCAGCGCCAGCGGAGTCAACGTTCTGACGATCCCGGAACCGCAAGCGAATCATAATGGAGGCTGGATCGGCTTCAGTCCCCGTGCGGGAGACGAAGGGAATCTGTATATCGCCGTCGGCGACGGAGGGAACGCCAATGATCAGGGTCCAGGCCATGTCGAACCGGGCGGAAACGCGCAAAACACCGGCGTCTTGCTGGGCAAAATTCTGCGGATCAACGTCAGTTCGCCCGGCCCGTTACCGACCGATCCTCAATATGCGATCCCCGCCAGCAATCCCTTCGGCAACGAGGTCTTCGTGTATGGGCTGCGCAATCCATTTCGCGATAGTTTTGATCCGGTGACTGGAAACTTGCTGATTGGCGACGTGGGACAGGGGCAGCGCGAGGAGATCGACTCGCAGCTCGCCGGCATTGGCCCGTTGGGCGGAATCGCCAATGGCGGAGGAGAGAATTTCGGCTGGCGACTCCGTGAAGGGACCATCGCCACGCCCGGAGTCGGTGGCTCGGCCCCCGGGCTGACTGCTCCGCTGTTCGATTACGACCACTCCGTGGGACGAACGATTATCGGAGGGTATGTGTACCGCGGTTCGGACATTCCGAGTCTCGATGGGACGTACATCTTCGGCGATTACCTGGGAGGAAACGGCGCGACCCAGGGGAGAATCTTTGCTGTCAAGATGGATGGATCATCAACCGTTGCTTTCAATCCGGCGACCGCCGACATCACCGCCCAACTATTTCCCAGCGGTGGATTCATGTTTCAAAATGTTTATAGCTTTGGCGAAGACGCGCGAGGCGAAGTTTACATTCTCGATGGCCCTGGCGGCGCGGTTTACAAGATCGTGCCCGAGCCGTCTGCTTATCTGCTGTTTGCCGTGGGTGGACTCGGCTTGGCGATAAGACGCAAATTCCGACGCCCATCCGCTCTCAGAAGGGTTCGCGATTAAGCAAACAGCTTCTCAACCACGCCGGCCTTCGTCACATCGTAATCGGTCAGGCTGTCGTCGCGGCCGTCGTGCGGGAAGGTGAGTTGGGCGTGCGATAACCCCATCGCGGCCAGGATCGTGGCGTGCAGGTCGTGGACGGTGACGACGTCTTCGACTGACTTGTAGCCGAAATCGTCGGTGGCGCCGTGGACGTAGCCCGGCTTGAAGCCGCCGCCGGCCAGCCACAGACTGAAGGCGTGGCGATTGTGATCGCGGCCATCTTCTTTTTGCGAAACCGGCAAGCGGCCGAATTCTCCGGTCCAGAGGACGATCGTCGATTGCAACAGTCCGCGCTGCTTGAGGTCTTGCACCAGCGCCGCGCACGGTTGATCAGTCCGAGCGCAAAGGCCGCGCAGGCTGTCGGCGTTTTTCGAGTGCGTGTCCCAGGGCTGCCCGCTCATGAAGACCTGCACGAAGCGAACGCCCTGCTCCACCAGCCGCCGGGCCAGCAAGCAGCGGCCCCCATACTCGGCCGTGGTGGCGTTATCCAGCCCATACATTCGCCGCGTCGCTTCCGTCTCGCGCGACATATCCAAAATCTCGGGCACGGCGGTCTGCATCCGCGCCGCGGTTTCGAAATTCGCGATCCGCGCCTCGAGCTCGGTGTTTTGCTGGTGGCGGCGGAGATGGTCGCGATTCAATTCGTCGAGGAGCTGCAACTGCCCGCGGCGCGCCTCAGGCGTCACGCCCGCGGGAGTATTGAGGTGCAACACGGGGGAGCCGCCGGCGCGAAACGGGGTTCCTTGAAACACCGCCGGGAGCCAGCCGCTCGTCCAGTTGCGAACGCCTTCGATCGGCAGGCCACCCGGATCGGAAAGGACCACGTAAGCCGGCAGATCGCGGTTTTCTGTCCCGAGCGCGTAGACGATCCACGAGCCCATCACCGGCCGGTCGGCCAGAATCTTGCCATTGTGGATCAGTCGCAGCGCCGCCTCATGATCGACGCTCTCGGTCAACATCGAGCGGACGAGCGTTAGATCGTCAGCCACGCGCGCCGTATGCGGAAGCAACTCCGACAGCGGCATGCCGCATTGCCCGGCCTGATGGAACTCGAACGGCGAGCCGAGCAGGTTGCCTTTTTGTTCATGAAAATGCGTTTCGAGCTCGCCCGGATAGGGCTGCCCATGCAAGCGCGAAAGCTCCGGCTTGCGGTCGAACAGATCCATCTGGCTGGGACCGCCATGCTGGAAGAGGCAAATGACGCTCTTTGCCTTGCCAGTCGCGGGGGCGGAAAGGATCTTTGGCCCTGTGGCTGCCGTGGCGCTACCAGTGGATCGACCGGCTCCGCCGAGCAAATCACCGAGCGCCAGCCCTCCGATCGCGCCGGCGTAGCGCCCCAGAAACGCGCGGCGGTTGTACGAATAAGGATTGGCGTTGCTCATGGCCTGTTCAGTTTACTCGCCATTCGAGCGGTTGGGCAACTGTTGGGCCCCTGCGACGGCCATGTCGGTCGTCCACTATTGAAACCCGCCGCTGTCGTAGCGAGTTGAGTTCGACTTCGGGCTAGCCAGGCCCGCTTCGTCGCCTTTCGGGTCATTTTTGAGTTCTTGAGGCAGAGGCGAAGTGGCGGTCGCCTCGGCCGGTTTGGCTGGTGGAACGCTAACACTCGGGCCCGGAACGAGCGTCGGCGCTGATCCCACGGGAACGGGAAATGCATAAGTCGCAATGCCGGCCGGTCGCTGCGGTTGATCCGCCATCGCGCGGGCTGCGCGGAGAGCGCGGAGCAAGCGGACGATGTCATCGTGCCTGGCGTGCGATTGCGAGATCACCAGGCTCTTCGCCTCGGGAACGACGACGATGGCGGCAGCGCCACCTACGTCGGCCCAATTGTCCGGCGTGATCGTGCTGGTGATGGCCTGGACCAGGCGGGCATAGTTTTCCGGTATCGGCGCCGTGGCGCGCTTGGGGGCGCCTCCTCCCATGCCGCCGGCTTTCGGCTTCGCAGGCTCTTCAAACAAGTCGGGCGGGAGCGCGTTCGCCGCCGGCGGCGCCACGACGTTCGTTACGAGATCGCCAACCGGATACGTGCGGGTCGGCATGATGTTTTCTGCTTTTTCCTTCGACGTGATCACCAGCGCGTCGTCGTCGACGTAGAAGGTCAGCTCAGTCGGCAAAAGTCGCCGCAAGACCGAGCGGAGTGGAAGTTCCTTCGATCGAATCGAAATAGGCGTCGCATGATCGACACCGGCGTCTTCGAGAGCCGATTTGTCGAGCTCAACCGCGATTTCGAGCTTTTCTTCCAAGTAATCGACCACATCCGTTAGGGGCGTATCATCGAAGTCGACTGAAATCGTGCCATTGGTGATCATCCTGAGGATTTTCTCTTCCTCTTGCGACGGAACAGGCAAGAATTCGACTCGCTTAGCGGGCGCCGCGCGCTCGACGGTCTGCGGCCCAGGCGCGCCCTCCACCGCCACGGTGGTACGCCGCTGGATCGTCTCGACCTTGCCGGGCGCCACTTCTACTTGTTCGCGCACAATGCGCTCTTCACGCAACGGAGCCGAGGGTTGGGCCAACGTCGGTTCGCGCGTCGTCGGCACTGGCGGCGAAAGATTGCCGAGGGCTGGCGAGGCGATCTCGGGCGGGGCTGGCACAGCGGGAGGCGTTCCGAGATCAAGCATCGGTTCGATGATCGCAATGTCGACCGGTAGCGACGGCGTTCGCGCGGGCGGCGTGGTCTCGTCGGCCCGCGCCAGCGGCGCTCGCAACAAATAGACGGTCGGCGCCGAAAGTGCCGCGCAGGCGCCGGCGAGCAGCAACAAGCGGACTCGGCGCGAGAGTTTTTTCTCCGCGCTGGCGGTCGAGGGGAGCATGGCCATTCTCCGTTTCCAGAAGGTGCTCAGCCGCGCGCGCGGCCCGGTGTCGAACATTGTGGCCCAAGGGCCGAATTGGTCGTCGGCTTGCATGGCGTGATCCTCTACTCGTTTTGAATTATGAGGGAAGGCGGTTTTTGTATCGATTAATAGCGCTTCTGCGGATCTTTGACGGGCGCTACTTTCGGCGTGGTCTTCACTTCGGGATGGAGCGAGATGTTTTGAATCTCGACCGCCTGGTAAGTGCGCGATTGCAGGCGGAACTCTTTGACATTTTTGGCCGCCAGGCCCGCGAATGCCGAAGTGGTTTGCATGAATCCACGTCCGCCGACGCTCGTCGTGTCGCCGGTCGTGATCTCCTTGCCCTCCAGATCGATCGCGACGATTCGCATGTCCTGTTCCAGCACGTTGTGCGCGATGCTGATGGCGAGCTTGCCGTCACGCTCGGCGGCTGGAGCAAAACCGAAGCTGTATTTCTGGTTTCCCATGCTCCAGGCGCTCTGGCCATCGGTCTCGGCCAGGGTTTGCCACGGGCCCGCCGCGGTTTCGAAGCGGATCGTGCATGTTTTCGCCCCCAATGGCAAGGCCTGGGCGAGCGACTGGATATCCTTGATTTTCTTCCCTTTCGCGTCTAGCGGCTCCCCGCTGCCGGACGAACCATTGGGCAGCACGTTCCAAAAGGCGCCGTCGCCGTCGTCTGCTTTTTTGACGAGTCGAACGGCGAACTCACGCAATAGCTTCGGCGGAGTTTCACTGACGGTCGAAGGGTGCTTGTCGTATGGCGCGGCGATCAACGCGCCGTCGGCGCCCCACCACGGTCCGCCGCGCGAGGGATGCTCGGCCACGCCGATGAATTCATAAACGTCGCCGCCAGGGAGCTCGACGCGGACCGGCGCGCCGGCGCTTTTGTCCTCTTTTTCCGAGGCGGCGTCGGTTTCGGTCTTCCCGTCGTCCGCCGGCGCGCCAGAGAGATAGAGTGTCGGCGAAAAAAAGACTGCGGCGGCCAGAGCGACGACCGTCAGGCTCCAACCGCGCGAACGGCGCGTCTCTCGCGCGGCGGTGAGCGGCAACATCGTCAGCCGGCGTCGCCAAAATGATGAGAGCCGCATCGCCTGCCACGCCAGGCCGCTCGACCACGGGCCAAAAGTTCGAGCCATTAGAGTGAGCCCTCTTTCTTGTTGTTGGATTGCGAAACCGAAGACTCCATACTCGATTGGCCATCCAGGCCGGCCGAGGCGCCGCGCAGCATGGCCGGCTCCGAGAGCCGGCTGATGATCCGCACCAGCAGATCGGCGTACGCCGCAGGCCCTTGGCCAGTCGCGCTCATCGCCCAGCCATCACAAGCCAATTCCGCTTCCAAGCGGACGCGGAACGCCGCCCAATGGGCGACCGGGTGAAAGAAATAGACCACGCGGGCGATCTGCGGCAACCAGCCGAACCACAAATCGCCGCGCTTCAGATGGGCCAGCTCATGCACGATCACCGGGCGAAGCTCGCCCGCGGCGACCAGAGATTCAAGGGCTCGCGGTAGCACCAACTTCGGCCGCGTCAGCCCGCAGACAAAGGGTGAGCAATCGACGGCGGCGAGGCGCACCGTTGGCACGCGAAGAAGTTGCAATGGCTCGGCGACACTGCGAACAATCTGTTGGAGTCCCTCACCGGCCAGCGGGCATTTCGCCAAGAACCGGCCGAGCCGCGCTCGCTGCCAAACGAGCCACAAAGCCTGGCAGGCCACCAAGGCGCCCCAAGCGATCATCAGCCACGACAGCCAATGAATCGACGCAATCTTAGTGGACCGTGCATGGTTTTTTGGCGCGCGAGCGGTTGGCGCGGAGAGCGCGTCGGATGGATCGCTCGCCAACGGCAGTTGAGAAAAGGCGCCTGGCCCATCGAAGGAAATGTCAAGAGAGCCGTCGAATGCGTTTGGATTCGCGGTCGCCAGTTCGCGGTCTTGTTGGCCGCCGATCGGACTGTTGAGCCGTGAATTGTCCGCGATCGTCTTTTTGGCGTCGCGCGCCGGCAGCCAGGCTAGCGGCAGCCATAATGTCCAGATCGGCGCCAGCAAGAGCTTGATCGCGACGATTTGCCACAGCCAGTAGCGAACCGCAGGCGAAGCTCGCCGAGCCATCCAGGCGATCGCCCCCACTGCCGCGGCCAGCAATGTCGATTGCCAGAGCACGGCCAGCATGAACTGCGACCATCCGGCCGACCAGTCGTTCAGCGTTGTGATGAGCGATTGCATGATGGCAAGAAGAGCGTTCTCGAAGTTGGGCTACTCGGCGGAATCGGCGTCGAGCTTGCGCGCGATCGCCCGCAAGGCGGCTAAATCTTTGGCGGAGAGTTTTCCCTGTCCGGCCAGGTACGAGACAAGTGCCGCCGGCGAGCCGGCCAGCGTGTTTTCGACAAATCGCTCGACCAGCGACGGCAGCAACTTTTGCGGCTGGACGACCGCGCGAAACTGCACCGGACCCTCTCCCGCGACACGTTCGAGCAGCCCTTTGGCTTCCAGTCGCTGGATCGTTTTGAGGACCGTGGTGCGGCCGACATTGCGTTCTTGCCGGACCAGGTCCCAGATCGAGCGCTCGGCGCAGGGCTGCTCGCTCCAGATCAATTGCATGACCCGCAGTTCCAA
>DASXPZ010000307.1:0-8482 GCA_036493275.1 Pirellulales bacterium | reverse complement strand
GCGTTGTGCTTGATGAAGCAGAGGACTTTGTTTGAGAAGGAATTATCGAGGCTGCGCGAGCGCGGCAGGATGTGATCGATGTGAACTTCGCCGCCGAGCAGATGGCTGACGTCGATCGGCCGGCCGCTGTAAATGCAGACCTTGCCTTGCTCTTCCCACAGTAAGTACTGGTCGATCTTGTCGCGCGTCACTTTTTCGCCGTACTCATCCCGCAACCGACTTGCGGCGCCGTCGCGCTCGGCCTCGCGGTCGCGCATCCGCTTCGACATCTCCTGCCGCTGCTCCTTGCTCACCGTGGCGTTGCGGGCAAACTCCAGCCGGATGGCGCTCGGCTTGCCATAGCGACCGATGATCGAATTCACCACTTTGCGCAGCTCGGACAGCGCTCGGCGGACGACGGGATTGGCCACGTCGGGAGGGCTGGGTAGCTGGTCTTTCGCCTGCCGCCGCAACTGGTCCGCTCGCAGATAGCCCGCCGCGAGCAGAGCGCACGGAGTGTTGTCGTCCGTCATGTAGAGCAGACCGCGCTCCATGTGCGGGACGAGCTTTTCCAGCGCGGCAATGCTGAGCATGGAGTAGCCAGCCGGCAAGTCGACGTTCAACAGTCGCTCTGTCGCCGCTTCGTCGAGGCCCCATTCGGCTTGTGCTCGGCGGCGGATTTCGCCTTCGTCGCCGTGGATCAGGCAGCGCACGATTTGCGTTTTTTCGTCCTCCGGTCGATCGTGCCACTCCTTCCCGAAGATTTCCTTGTTCGCCAATAGCGCGTCGACCGGCGTGCCGAGCAGCTTGGAGCGGTTTCCTCGTTCGAGATTGAATGGAATACTCTCCAAAAAGCCGAGCTTCTTGCGAATCGTGTCGAACGTCATCTCTTTTGTCTTCGAGAGCAGCGCCAACAACAACGTGCGCTGTTCCTGGCTCAGCAGTAGTTCGTCCTTCGTGCCGGGGTCGAGGTACTTGAGGTTGTTCACTTCTTGCAGCAAGCGAAAGCGCTGCGCCAACCGATCGGCTCGCGGGCAGCGTTTGCGGCGCGGCTCCAACTCGCATTGACCGACGACCGATTTCGGCCAGTACATCGGCCGCTGAAAGAAGATCAGGCCGTGTACTCCGTAGGCGGCTAGCGGGCTTTTGCCTTTGGCGATCGGCAGCGGCTCACGGACGCCGGGGAGCTTGCCCCGTTCTCCATATTTGAGCGCGTCGGTCAGCAGCTCCGGATGATGCTTCCGCTGGCGCTCCCAGAGGAGCTCGAATTCGGTTTCCAACATGTCGCGGCGCGTGTGCCTCCCGCGAATGCGCCGGAGCGGGTCGGCTTCCAACTCTTTGGCCAGGAATTCACCGAGGGTTTCACAACCCGAGTCTTGGATTACCTTCTGCAGCTCGTTGATCTCGGCGAGCATCCCTTTGGTGTCGTCTTTTTGTTGGCGGTCCGCCTTGCGATTCGAGAGGAAGCCGCGGCGCTGATTGAGGTGCATTAGCGCGCGGCCGAGCTCGTGAGGCGTCAGCCTCTCGGTCAGGCCTCGGCGGCGGAGAACGAAGGGATCGAGGCCGTCGACCGCGGCTTGATCCGCTTCGTTCGTCGGCAACAATCCGGCGGCGGTGAGGGCGCGACGGAGGGCTCGTTTGCGGCGAGCGCGGCGGGCGATCTGCCGGCGCATGCCGCGAACGACGCGGCGATCTTCGCTTTTGGACTTTTCCTTTTTGGTGTCGAACTGGTTGACCCCTTCAGGAAACACGCGCACGCCGCAATCGATAATTTTGCGATTCGCCTCGTCAATCAGAGCCCAACCGATGGAATTGGCGCCGAGATCGAGGCCGAGTACGTAGTCAGACATGAAGGACGCCCGTTTTTATAATTCTTGTTGGGGGTTGACAAGCCACCAATCTAGTCCAAGAATATCGTGAAGTGTATCCGATCTTGGCCCGCGAACTTTCCGTAACAAGACGAAACATTCGCAGGCAACGCTCCACGGAGCGACGATGCCGCCATGCCGAAATGCAGGGTGGCATTTTTTTTGCGCTTCTCTTTAGAGTGCGATTCTTCTCCACGCGCCTGCCCCACTCTCGGATTTCACCCAGAGAATCACCATCATGATCGTAGCGACCATCCAGCGCGTGGCTCGAACAGGGGTCTCGTTTGTCATCGCGCGTCTTGCAGCGCCTCTTGCAGTTCAAATCGCGTTCATGACTTTGCTCTTCGCGCATGCCGCCGCGGCGGAAGATAAGGTTTCTGCGCTCCCCGTTGTTCCCAAGGCGGGGCTGTTTCGCGCCGCCGATTGGTTGCTTGACGCCGCCGACGCCAAGGCTGGCGTTTATCGAACCGCGGATAACCGCAGCCTGGTGCTCGATAACGGTCTTGTCCGCCGGACGATTCGGCTCGGCCCCAACGGGGCGACGATCGGGCTCGACGATTTGCGGACCGGCGCCAGTCTGCTGCGCAGCGTGCGGCCCGAGGCGCTCGTCACGATCGACGGCAAGGAGTGGAGCGTCGGCGGCTTGCGCGGTCAGCCGAATCAGGCGTTTCTGCTCGAAGAGTGGCTCGACAAATTGACCGACGAACCGTCGTCGTTTGGACTGGTCGGTTTTCGCGCCGCCTCGGTCGAAAAGCCGCTGGAGTGGAAGCGGACGCGTCATGCGGAAGATCGCCCTTGGCCGCCGCGCGGCGCGGCGCTGTTGCTCGACTTCGCCGGGCGAGATCCGGCCGTCAAAGGCGTAACCGTCACGATTCGTTACGAGATCTATGACGGAATTCCGGTCATCGGCAAGAGTTTGACCGTGACGAACAAGACCGATCGGCCGATCAAGATCGACTCGCTGGCGGTCGAAGTATTGGCGGCCGTCGAGGGAGAATCGAGCGTTGACACGCGCGACGTCGGCCAGTGGCGTCGTCCGCCAATCGACGTGTTGAGCGATTACATGTTTCACGGCATGGACGCCGAAACCGCCAACGTGGTCGCTCATTGGGAGGCCGATCCCGGCTATAAGACGCAAGTCAGCTACGGATTGCAAACCCCGTGTTTGCTCGTCTGCCGTCCGCCAATCGGGCCGGGCGTGACGCTCCAACCCGGCGCGTCGCTCGATTCGTTTCGCGTCTATCTGATCGCGCAAGATTCGACCGAGCGCGAGCGCCAGGGACTGACCGTCCGTCGAGTTTGGCGGACGCTCGCTCCTTGGACGACCGAAAATCCGCTGATGATGCACGTGCGGAGCGCAAACCAGGCCACGTTCCGCGCGGCTGTTGACCAGTGCGCGACGGTCGGCTTCGAGATGATCATTTACACGTTCGGCAGCGGGCTGCAAATGGAGAACACCGGCGACGATTACATCGCGCGGATCAAGGCAGACGTCGATTACGCGCACGGCAAGGGGATTCAGGTGGGCGGTTATTCGCTCTTCAGCAGCCGGCGGATCGACGACGCCAACGACGTGATCAATCCGGCCACCGGCAAACCCGGCGGCGCGATCTTCGGTAACGCTCCCTGTTTCGGCAGCAAGTGGGGACAAGAATATGAGCGCAAGCTGAAAGATTTCATCGCTCGCACCGGTTTCGATTTGCTCGAGCACGACGGGCCTTATCCGGGCGATCGCTGCGCCTCGACCACGCATCCCGGCCACAACGGGCTCGAAGATTCGCAATGGACGCAGTGGGAAACCAGCAAGCAGTTGTACTCCTGGTGCCGGGAGCGCGGCGTTTATGTGAATCAGCCCGACTGTTACTTTTTGGTCGGCGGCAGCAAGACGGGGATGGGTTATCGCGAGACGAACTGGTCGTTGCCGCGCGATCAGCAGATGCTCCACGCCCGGCAGCATATTTTCGACGGCACGTGGAACAAGACGCCGTCGATTGGCTGGATGTTCGTTCCGCTTTCCGAATATCACGGTGGCGGCGCCGCGGCGACGATCGAGCCGCTCGACGCGCATCGCGACGATTACCAGCGGCACCTGCAAAACGCGCTCGGCGCCGGCGTGCAGGCCTGCTATCGCGGCGCCCGCCTCTACGACACCGAAGCGACGCGCGAGTTGGTAACTCGCTGGGTGGCGTGGTTCAAAAAGCACCGGGCGATTCTGGAATCGGACGTGATCCACGCGCGCCGCGCCGATGGGCGAGACGTCGATTATCTGGTACACGTCAATCCGGCCTTGTCGGAGCGCGCCCTGGCCGTGATTTATAATCCCCTGCCGGAAAGCGTGGCTCGCACGATTCGCCTCCCGCTCTACTACACGGGGCTTTCGGGCGTAGCTCGCCTGCGGCGAGAGGACGGCGCGGAGAGCGAGGATGTGCGACTCGACGCAGCCGGTCGCGCGGTGATCGACGTCACCGTTCCACCGCGCGGCATGACCTGGCTGGTGATTGATGCGGCGCCGGGCGCGGAGTAGACTCAACGATCATCGCGCGGCGCGGCCAGGAATCTCTTTTCGCAGGTCGACATGTCATGACCAGCCAATCACCTGACCCACGCGCCATGGGCGAGGCGGCGAAGAAGATTCGATCGGCGCGAAAGATCGCCGTCTTTACTGGCGCCGGCATATCGGCCGAAAGCGGTATTGGCACGTTTCGCGATGACCACGATGGCCTCTGGACGCGCTTTCCGCCGGAGGAATTCGCCAATTGGGACAGTTTGATCCAGATCGCCATGGAAACCCCGACGCGCGCCGCCGAGTTTTTCGTCGCGCTGCTCGAGCCGATGGTCCAGGCGCGCCCCAACGCCGGGCATCACGCTGTGGCGGATCTCCAGCCGCGCGTCGACACGACCGTCATCACTCAGAATATCGACGGCTTGCACGAAGCGGCGGGGAGCCGCGCAGTGCATGCCATCCATGGAACGCTTTACGAGACTGCGTATCTGGATGGGGCGCCGCGCGGAACGATACCGCGCAGCGTGGTCGCGAGTGTGGTCGCGGAGCTGCGCGCGATGAGCCAAGAGTCGTTCTCGTTCGAAGAACTACTCGCGGTGGCTGAGCCGATGATGGGGGTCGACGTCCTTGGTCCGTACCGGCCGAAGATTGTCCTTTTCGGCGATCAACTGGCCAAGCCGGAATGTACGAATGCTCAGCGCGCCGCGCGGGAGTGCGACTGCATGCTTCTGATCGGGACGTCGGGCGTGGTATTTCCGGCGTCAACCCTACCCGAGATGGCAAGAGAAGGGGGCGCGACCGTGATCGGCGTCGACCCGCAACCGGTTGACGCGGACATTTGGCTAGCCGGCTCCGCAGGGAGTGCGCTGCCGGCGCTCGTCTCCGCGGCTTTCGATTGATGATGCTAAGTGGGTCGCTCGCGCGCTGCTCGAAGACGCTTCAATCCGGCACGACGTGAATCGCCGTCGCCTTGATCAGAGCATAGACTTCGGCGCCCGCGCGGAGTTCTAGTTCTTCACACGCCGGACGGGTAATCGTCGCGGCTAGCATCAGTCCGCAATCGACCGTCACCCGGGCCAAGGCGCCTTCGAGGCTGATCGAAACAACTTTTCCGCGCAGTCGATTGCGGATGCTGCCGGCGTTTTCGGCCGAGCGATTCAGAACGACGTCCTCGCCTCGAATGCAGACCAGTACGCGATCGGTCGAGTGGTCGCTGGCTGCCGCCCACAGTATGGCCGCGTTGACGGCGATTTGCGCAACGCCGTCTTGTCGTCCCACGATCCGCCCGGCGACGATCGTTTCGACGCCGACAATTTTGGCGACCGTTTCATTGCTGGGGTGGGCAAAGACTTCGGCCAGTGGTCCCTGCTGCAAGATTTGCCCGCCGTCGAGGATCACGATCCGATCGCCGAGCGCCATGGCGTCGTCGCGATCGTGCGTGACCATCACCGTGGGCGCGGCGCACTGCTTCAACCAGCGCCGCAACTGACTCCGCACATTCTGCCGCAGCGTTTGATCGAGCGCGGAAAGGGGTTCGTCGAGCAGAAGCAGCTTCGGCTGACAGGCGATCGCGCGAGCCAGCGCCACGCGCTGTTGTTGGCCGCCGGACAGCTCTTTTGGAAAACGGTTTTGCAAACCGGTCAATTCGAATTGCTCGATCAGCGTGGCGACGCGGGCCTGGGCCGCCGCGCGCTCGCCGACGATGCCGTAGGCGATATTCTGCGCGACGGTGCGATGTGGAAAGAGGGCGTATTGCTGGAAAAGATAGCCCACGCCGCGGCCCTGCGGTGGCAAATTCGTTCGGGTCCCGGAGTCAAACCAGGTTTGGCCGGCGAATTGAATCGAACCTTGTTCCGGAACTTCGAGCCCCGCCAGGCAGCGCAAGATGGTTGTTTTGCCGGAGCCCGACGGTCCGAACAACACCGTGACCGAAAAACCTTCGGCCGGCGAGCGCAGCGCAGCCTGAATGCGAGCGCCGCCGCGGAACTGCTTTTCGAAGGAGGCGACCAGTTCATTCATCGCGCACGAGCTTTGCCTTGGTTCAGTCCGTAGGTCACGCCCAGGACGACGAAGGAAAAGATGAGCAGCGCCGCGGCCGTGGCGTTGGCTCGGTCGTAATCCATCGCCTGCACTTCGTCGTAGAGGCTGATGGAAAGCGTTCGCGTCACGCCGCGAAGATTGCCTCCCACCATCAGCACCACGCCGAATTCACCCACCGTGTGAGCAAACGTCAAGACGATGCCGGCCAGAATACCGGGCCACGCGAGCGACGCCGTGACGGACCAAAAAGTCTTCCAGCGCGAGACTCCCAGGCACCAAGAGGCTTCGATCAGGCTGGGGTCGACAGCCGAGAGAGCCGTGGCGAATGGCCGCACCGCGAACGGAATGTTGCAGACGATTGAAGCGAGCAGAATTCCGAGGAACGAGAATGGCAGAATCTCGCCGGTCAGCCGCTCGAACGCCCGCCCGAAAAAACCGTGGGGCCCGGCGAACTGCAAAAAGTAAAAGCCGAGCACCGTGGGGGGCAGCACCAGCGGCAGGGCGACAGCCGCCTCGACCACGAATCGCCCGCGCCACTTCGTGCGCGAGAGCCAGACGGCCAGCGGCAAGCCGAGCGCAAAGAGCACGGCGGTCGTCGCGCCGGCGAGCTTGCACGTCAACCAGGCGGCGTTCCAGTCCAACGTTTATTCCTTTGGCAGGTTGAAGCCGAACTGCGTCAAGATCTCTCGCCCGCGCTGGCTGATCAGGAAGGCGCGAAATTTCTCGGCGGCCGCCCGATCTTGCGCCGCGGATAAAATCACGCCCCCCTGTTCCAATCGCGGAAACGCGCTGGCCGGCACGGGCCAATAGGCTCCTTTGTCGCGCATCGGCGGGGCGACGGCCAGCGAGAGCGCGATCAGGCCGACTTCGGCCGAGCCCGATTCGACGAACTGCGCGGCGGCGGCGATGTTTTCACCCGGCACGAGACGGTCTTTGACGGCGTCGTAAACGCCCAGGCTTTTGAGAGCCGCCTCGGCCGCGCGGCCATAGGGCGCATGTTGCGGATTTGCGATCGCGATCTTGCGGACCCGCGGATCGCTGAGGGCGGCGACGCCAAGCTTTTCGACGTCGATGCCGGAGGACTTGGGGGTCCAGAGGACGAGCTCGCCGAGGGCGTAAATGAATTCGGTGTCGGCCAAGGCCAACCCTTGCTCGACCAATTTGCGCGGATAGCCGATGTCGGCCGAGAGGAAAACTTCGAATGGCGCCTTATTCGATAATTGCGAGTAGAGGAGGCCGGAGGCGCCGAAGGTCGGTTCGATCTTGATCTCGGGCGCTTCTTTCTCGAACGCAGTGACGATTTCCGCAAGCGAGAATTTCAGATCCGAAGCCGCCGCCACGCGGACGAGATGGGGCTGAGTGGCGCGTGCCGCGGATTCCGCCTTTTCTTTTTTGCTGGAGCCGCAACCCGCGGAAATAACGGCAACGAGGACGGCGAGGCAGCGCAGCGATTGTGCGAATCTTGCCATCAGGTCAGGCAGCGACATTAAGCCTTTTCCAAGTGTCACGATAGTTTCCTTCCAAAGCGTGGGCTGGCCGCTTCGCGCAGCACGCACATTTTGGCGGAAACGGAATCAACGCACAAGTAATCGCCGGCGCGATTCAGTAGAACTGCAAAGTTCTGTGGCAGGGGTTATTTAGGCTGCGCGTTTTCTTCGCGCTTCGCAGGTCCATTGAGTTTTGGACCTGGCGCAGAAGCAGGAGGAGGCTCTGGGGCGTCTGCTTGCGGCGGCAGTGGGACTTCTTCGGCCGGGGGTTGCGCCGCGCCGGCGGGCGCTCCCTCGATTTGCGGTGGCTCCGGCGCGCCAAGGAAGTAGCGCCAACCGCCTCCCAAAGAGCGATAGACGTCGATCAATCGCAGCGCGATGTCCCCTTCGGTCACGGCAAGTTGATCTTGCTGGGTGACCAAGGTCGATTGCGCGTTGAAGACGCGGTTGAAATCGGTCACGCCTCCCTGGTATTGCAACAGCACCAGCTCCACGGCGCGCCGCGCTTCAACTACGCTCTGCGCCAGGCTGCGCGCCTGATGCTGCGATTGCAAAAACGCCACCAGCGCGTCTTCCACTTCGCGACCCGCTACGAGCGCGGATTG
>DASXPZ010000306.1:0-4444 GCA_036493275.1 Pirellulales bacterium | reverse complement strand
CAGCGGTGGATCGCCCAGGCGAGAACAATTGCGAGCCCTCCCTGCCATGAGGCCCGCCACAAGTTTGCTTCCCATACGTCAGCCGATTGCGCCAACAGCCGGATCATGGTTCGTCCCTTTGTTCACGCGACTCGATGCGTTTGAGCAGCTGCTCAATCTTGCGAGCTTCATCGGTCGTCAGCAACGCGGATTGGCTGAGGTAGGCGAAAAACGGAGAAATCGATCCTCCGAGCGATTCATCCACGAAATCCGCGACAAGGCGACGAAGGAACTCTGATCTTGAAGCAGTAGGCTTATATCTATGCAAGCCATTAATCTTCCGACGCGCCAAATAGCCCTTGGTGCGGAGTCGCTCCATTGTCGTCAGTAGAGTTGTTCGCGCGCGTCCTGAAGTCTCGGCAAAATGGTCGGCAACTTCTCGAACGGTAATCGGATGATGGGCAGCGACGTACTGCAACACCTCGAGTTCAAGATGTCCGAGGAGCTCTTTCGGTCGCGTCATGCCGCTGTCTCCGGTGAGGGCTACAGCGCCAAAGTAGAATAGACTATCGCAATAGTCAACAGAGCCGCGTCATTTCCGCCGCAGGAAGGCCGCAGCAGATGGCGGCCGAGCTGCCTTGCGAAATGGGGAGTCTTTACAGCAATTCCGCGATCGGGTGGTAATCTTCGACCACATAACGCGGCCGGCCATTAAGGTCGGCTAGCGTGGTCTCGGCGGCCTCGATGCCAAGATGATGATAGATCGTGGCCAGGACTTCGCGAAAATGTACCGGCCGATCCACGGGCATTTCGCCCAGACGATTCGTACGTCCGATCACCTGGCCGGTCCGCAATCCGCCACCGGCCACAAGCGCACATGAAACGGTCGGCCAGTGATCGCGACCGGCTGCCGGATTGACGCGCGGGCTGCGCCCCATTTCGCCCCAGGCCACCACCAACACGTCCTTGTCGAGACCGTGAGCGTGCAGGTCTTCGACCAGAGCGGTTACTCCGTGGTCGAACAACGGCAGCTCCTTCCGCATGCCGAGAAAGTTCGTGGCGTGCCAATCCCAGCCGCCGAACGCCAGCGTGACGCACCGCGCGCCCGCTTGGACCAACCGCCGGGCCACGAGGAGATGCTCGGTCAGTTTCGGCGCCGCGTTGAAACCCGGGATCAGACTGGGATCGCCCGGCCCATAGCGGGCCAGCACGTCGCCCGGTTCGCGCGAAATGTCGAGGGCCTCGCGCAATTTCGAAGATGTGATCACACGCAGCGCTTGTTGCTGGAAGGCGTCGAGTCCATGCAATGCGCCGCCGTTGTCGACTTCTTTGCGCAAGCGGTCGAACCGCGCCAACAGCGTTTGTCGATCGGCCAGCCGGTCAACCGTGATGTGGTTGAGGGCCATGTTCTGGAGCGAATGGCCATCGGGCGTGAACGCCGCATGCGCCGCTCCCAAAAAACCAGGTCCGGGATCGTTGTACGGCGGATGGATCATTGGCGCCGCCAGGCCCACGTAGGGCGGCACCGTCGGGTCGACGGGGCCTTGCAGCTTGGATATGAATGACCCGATGGTCGGCCAACCACCTGCGGCTTGCGGCCCTTGGCGGTCCCAGCCGGTCAGCAACATATGCGACGCATGATCGTCCGGACCGCCGACAATCGTCCGGATCGGAGCCAGCTTATCCATGATGCGGGCCAGCTTGGGCAAGTGCTCGCAAATCTGGATGCCGGGAACGGCCGTCCGAATCGGTCGAAATTCGCCGCGCACTTCGACCGGCGCCTCGGGCTTTGGATCGTACATGTCGATGTGGGATGGTCCACCCGGCATGAAGATCATGATGACCGATTTATGCCGCCGCGAAGTGCCGGAGGCAGCCTCGGCGCGCAAAACGTCGGCTAGCGTCAACCCTCCCACGGCCAGCGAGCCTACCTTCAAGAAGCTGCGCCGCGAAATGCCATCGCACAGGCGATAAGGTCGGCCAAGGATGGACAACATGCTTGCACTCCTCAAGCGGCCAGGCCGGTGCCGGTCGTTCGGTATGCTCGTGCACGACCTTCGCGTCAGTTATGGGGGCGCTTGGTCGACAATTCGCTGTATGGGGGCTGAGCCAGGAATCGATCCCGTCTCGCGACAGCCACGATTGTAACAATAGGGGTCCGAGCCCACCTCCAGTGCGCAGCAAATTCTGATTCGCTTTTCCTCGCATCCAGGGGTTCATGTGGCTGGAGCGGGCGGTCTCGACAATCGTTCCTTTTGACGAACTGCCGGTCATGCCATTTTGGCAACCCCAGTCCAGCGATTCCCACAAAACGTGTGAGTTCGCGCCACGACAACCGTGCGTCAAAAAACGCGCCGAGAGTTCGGAACGAGCCAAGTGGCGACTCTCTTCAAACGGTCCATTCTCGGGATAATTCAGAAAACGTATGACTATGTAGCCGTGGCAAATGAAACTGTGGGGCGGTGAAACGAGGGGGCTGCGAACCAAAGAGCCACGCCAGACCAAGGGGCCAGTGGGCTTGAATCGGCAGCTTCTTCACGACGGAGCGATCAGGCGCGCGACCGTTTCCGCCGTCGCCAGTCCCAGGCCGCAAGGCGGCAGTTCGACCAGCCCGCGGCAACGCGGGACCCTCACCTACTTCGCCCACTACGCTGGCGGCATCACGCTCGCGCCGGGCGTGACTTGTTTGATATTAGCCGGCACGTCGGCTTCGACGTTCCCAAACGCCCAGCCCAGTCCCCCAAGCACGATCTGCTGGAATTTGGGGTTGCTCCACACGTCCTCGCGATGACCCATAGAAGTGTAAAACACGCGCCCCTTGCCATGTCGCCGGGCCCAGGTCGCGGGGAACGGCGGCCGTTGGTAGTCCTTCCCGTTCATTCCCTGCGTGTCCTGAATCAGGATCACGTGCAGGTCGTCGGCAAAATTCTTCAGCGAGTACCATTCGTCGTTCATTTCAAAACTGTCGGGCGAGCCCTCGGCCGTTCCGGCCAAACCTGGAAACTTGGCGTCGGCGATCACTTGCCGCGACTTCTGCTGCGGGCCATGGCTGATGAACTCGCCCCCCACCATGGCGATGTACGGATCGACCTCGGTTTGAGCCTGCCGCTGCTTGCCGGCGTCGTGTCCTGGCGAGTGACACGTGTCGGCTCCGCAGTGCGAGGCTACAAAGCCCTTGCCCGCCGCCACCGCGTCGAGCAGGCGCTTCTTTCCGTCGGCCGACAACGGCCGTTGCTTGTCGACCCCCACCGTCAACAGGTCCCCTTGGGTTTGGAAGAAAAACGCGTCGAAGCTGCTGATGCTGGTATTAAAGACGTCGCCATCCTTCGAGCACACGACCTCGAAGTTGTGTTGCTTGCCGAGGTCCATGAGCACCTGATCGGCATGGGAAGGCTTGTCGCCGTTGCGGCGGATCGAAGGGTGCTCAAACCCGCCACTCTTGGTGAAGAACAGCAGCTTGCGCTTGGGAGCGTCAGCGGCGAAAGCCCAACGCAGCGGAAGTTGCGACAGCCCCAACGCAGCGGTCGAGATCAGCAAGTCACGGCGTTTCATCGCGTAGGAATCTCCGGCGGGTGTAATGCAGGAAAAAAGGGCGAGCCACGGAGCGGCCGCTGAAGCTTACACACAGCCACGGGCGAATCCAAGCAACTAAAGCCGTGACCGGCCCCCTGCAGAACGTTGGGTTTCTGGCTCGTCTCGGAAACCGCAATACGGTCGATTTTTCGGGGTCCGATAAAACGTATGGCAAGCGGCGAAGCCATTGAAACCGAGCAGCGAACATGTTGTGATCAATGTCAGCCCATCCGAGACTGGATTTGGTACCAGGCTCAGGTCATCTGGAAAAAATGGGATCGATGATGAAAACCTGGCAATTACGTTTCGCGATCTTCTGGGTTCTCGCAAACGGATTCAGTAATCTTTGCGTTGCGGCATCACCCCCCGACGGCAATCCCCGCACCGTCTATTACACCGTGGGTGACACCCAGGACGTGTTCGATTTTCCCCCGCTGGACTCGCGCACCTCCATTGCCACGGCGTTTGAAACG
Organism: Pirellulales bacterium; assembly: GCA_036493275.1. Lineage (GTDB taxonomy): Bacteria > Planctomycetota > Planctomycetia > Pirellulales > JACPPG01 > JACPPG01. Next base: position 419 of record DASXPZ010000306.1, on the reverse strand, counting down.
CTGCAACAGCAATGGCAGGTGGAACGCATCTGGTGGCGCGGCGGGCAGGATGAAGTGTGGGGCGAAGAGTTCGTCATCCGGCCGGAGAATCGCCAGTTCGCCAAGATTTGGGATTGGTGGCGGGATTTGCAGTATCGCACGGTCGGCACCAACCGCATCGCTGTGGATGAGGCGCACCGGCGCGGCATGAAAATCTGGCTGACCCACGGCCTGTTCGACAACGGTTCGCAGGCGGATGCAGGCTACGTCGGATTTCCCTACGCCGTCGAAGACAAATTAAGGGTAGATCATCCGGAATGGGCGCCGGCGAATCGTTGGGGGACGTGGCGTCAGGGCGGGCCGATCGAATTCGCCTATCCGGAAGCCCGTCAGGCCATGGCCGACTACCTGACGAAATATGTCGTGGAAGGCAAGTACGA
>DASXPZ010000305.1:0-5353 GCA_036493275.1 Pirellulales bacterium | reverse complement strand
GCGGTCCACTGCCGGGCCCCGTGCCGGTGGCGCCGAAAAATGGCGAGGCCTGAATCCAAGTGGAGGAACTCGGATCGAACACAATCGCGGTCGGTTCGATCGCGACAAAACTGGTCGGCCCTGCGCTCCAGGAGCCTGTTACCGAGATCGAGCCGCTGGTTCCCCACATCAAACTAGCCGGTACGCCTAAACCAGAGAACGTTTCCCAAACATTGAGATACACATACTCATTGCTTGGCAGCGCCGTGCCTTGATCGATCGAAAAGTTGGTGAGCGTGACGTCAACCTGAAACGCTCCGGCGCCCAGGTTGGTGACCTTCGAGATGGCGTTGCCGTACATTTGCACTGCGTTACTCGCACTCGGGGCGCCCGCCGGATAGGCCAGCGGAATGGTCGCCGAACTGGAGCCGGAGCCCGGCGCCACCAGCCCCAGAGAACCAAAATCGGGTGTCCCGGGATCGAAGAGTGTCGCCGCTGCGGGCAGCCCCATGTAGTTGGATCCGGCTTGGGTTCCATTGTACGAAGCGCTGACCGCCACGGCCTTGGCCGTGTGTGCGCTCGCAAGCAGAACCGCCCCCGCCACGACAATGTTCAACGCCAACGACAAAGCGGACACAATAATCGTTTTCATTAGCAGCCCCTCATTTTTTTAACGGGCTTCCCCCGATTGCAACGAACCTGGAAACATCCCAGGCGCACGATGTCCGCGATTATAGGCATATGCCGCGACCTCCGCATCGATTGGCGGGAGATTTTTAGCAGCATTTTTGTCCCGCGGGCCCGTTCGCTCGGCCCAGCTGGGGCATGAGAAGCATGAAGCATCCTATATCAGTTGCTTTATGCAATTCCCCTCTGGTCAAGAAACAATGAGATGACTGTTGTGACAACCGCTGCGAAGGTCGCCGCCAGAACGATGCGCTTATCAGACTGATGACGCCAAAGACAGCCATCACAATCGATGACGGCTCCGGCACGGCGGCGTACGCGAAGGTTCCGGCTGCGTAGCGGTTCGCTGGACCGGCATCAATGTTGGTCGGGAACGAGATCGAGATCCCGCCGCCACCGCTGTACCGCCCCAGTCCTAAGAAGCTGAGCAGGCCGCCGCCGTCGTTGGTCGTCCAGGGGTAGGGCGGAACGCCGGTCGCGGCAGCGTATGAATTGCCGTCGAGCTCGCCGCTGGATATTCCGTTGCCGTATCCAAACACCACGATGCTTCCTTGAAATCCGACCGGCAGGGTCATGGGTGTGATCGGCAAGAACCGGCTGCCATCGAGAAGAACTCCCGAACCCGCTCCCGAGCCGGCGGCAAAAGTCACTATCGGGCTGAAGGGGTGTCCGTGACGCGGTCATAAATCGCGACCTCGATCGGTCCAAGCAGGCCGTTCTGTCCACTATCGAACACGCCCAGCTCGCTGACCGTGACCGCACTGTTTACCTGAAAATCCATGCCGAAGGATGCGCCAGCCGCATCGCTTTGATTGCCGACCACGCCCGCGGGGACTTGATAGGCGACAATCGCACCGTAGAGGGCCTGGTTCGAGATCGCGCCGCTGAACAGAAGGCCAAGGGCCACCACCAGCGACAACCGCTTACATCGCCTACTCGATTTGTGCCATTGCATTAGTCGGTTCCTGATTCCCAATCGGTCCGGGTTCCCGATCGGAATGAGTATGACGTCGATCCAGCGCCCTTGCAGTTCTGAGAAGATGGGTCCAATCTGGCCTTGTACTGACCGCAAAGCCGTTCAGCGCGGAAGTTTAAACGGCGCAAAGGCGGATTGCAAGAAAAAATCAGCGTGGCCGTAGATTTCCAGAAAAGGCCGGCTTTCAAGCGGTATTAATCGAACGCTCCTCGGGATCGTCGGAAGCGATTCGCAATTGGCGAGCATGTTGAAGTCGCGTCTACTCGGTAGGCGAAGAATGGAAGACCTGCTGCGGCGTTGGACGAGCGGCTGGATTGGCAGCAGCGGCCAGGTACGAGTGCTGGCGCCCTGGCGGACTGCAGCCACTCGCAAAATCTCTGCTTAGCTGCTTGCCTATCTCTGCGCGCCGCTCGATTGCAACCCAGCTCGCTCAATGTAGCTTGCGATTGCCGAAAACTAACCCTATTTCGTGCAATGTACGGCAACCCATTCGGACGATATGTGAGAGCGAATCGGTCTGTCGCCGTCGTTCGATCGCCAACGACCATGCCTGGCCTGATGAACGGCAGGGCTCGGCGAGGGCCTCCTTGCGCTTCGTACAACCTGGTCGCGGTCTCTTGCAATTCCGCCATTTGAAGATGAGCTCACAGCATGCTGCCTAACGCTTCAACGATCGTCGACGTTCTTCGCTGGCGCGCGGAACATCAGCCAGATGAAACGGCCTTTGTCTTCCTTGCAGACGGTGAGACCGAATCCGAGCGCTGGACCTATCGAGAGCTTGCCGCGCGGGCCAGCGCCGTGGCTGCGCGATTGCGCGCGAGCAGCGAGCCCGGAGATCGCGTGCTATTGATCTATCCGCCCGGTTTGGACTTTGTCGCGGCGCTGTTGGGCTGCTTTATCGCCGGCGTGACCGCGGTGCCGGCCATTCCAGATCCCAGCCCGCGCGCCATGGCGCGATTTCGAAAAATTGTCGCCGACGCCCGCTCGACGTTGGCCATCTCGACCGAAGCGCTCTTGGGCATGGTGCAGTACAGCCTGGCCGACTTGCCCGAATTGCAGACGATGCAATGGTTGGCCACCGACGGATTATTTCAGGAGACAGGCGCCGAAGGGAGTTGCTTGTCGCCAGGCGCTGACGACCTGGCTTTCATCCAGTACACCTCCGGTTCGACGTCCGCGCCCAAGGGAGTGGCCGTCAGTCATGGCAATTTGATTTACAACCAGCGGATGTTGCAAGCCGGGCTGCAAAGCTCGACCGAAACGACGATCGTCTCCTGGCTTCCGGTCTATCACGACCTGGGCCTGATCGCGCAATTGCTTCACGCGCTCTACGTGGGAAGCAACTGCGTGCTGATGTCCCCCGTCGCCTTTCTGCAAAAGCCGGTTCGCTGGTTGCAGGCCATCACTCGGCATCGCGGCGTGTTCAGCGCGGCGCCGAACTTCGGTTACGAGCTCTGCCTGCGAAAAATCAGCGCCGAGGATTGTCGCTCGCTCGATCTCAGTAGCTGGTCGCTGGCGATGAACGCGGCCGAGCCGGTGCGGCACAGCACGATCACCGGTTTCGCCGAGCGATTTGGGCGATACGGTTTTTCGCCGCGCGCGTTTTTTCCCGGCTACGGCCTGGCCGAAGCCACGATTTGCGTCTCAGGCGGGCCGCGCGGGCAAGGCACCGTGACGCTGGCCGTTAATCCGGAGGCGCTGGCGCAACATCGAGTAGAAGTCGTGCCCGAAACGGCCGCCCGCGCGCAGCTGATCATCGCCTCGGGCTCTTCTCAGTTGGACGAAGTGATCAAGATCGTCGATCCCGAGACGCTCCGGCCGGCGGCTTCGGACCGCGTGGGCGAAATTTGGGTGCGCGGGTCGAACATCGCGCGCGGCTATTGGGCCCAGCCTGACGAGACCTCAAAGACCTTCGAAGCCTACCTGGCCGGGACGAACGACGGCCCCTATCTGCGGACCGGCGACCTGGGATTTTTGCGCGGCGGACAATTGTTCGTCACCGGACGGATCAAGGATCTGATCCTGATTCGCGGGCGCAATCACTATCCGCAGGATATCGAGTTGACGGTCGAGATGATCCACGCGGACTTCCGGCCCGGCTGCAACGGGGCTTTTTCGTGCGAGATCGAGAACGAAGAGCGCCTGGTCGTGATTCAGGAAGTTCGCGACAATACCGAGGCTGACTTGCAGGCCGTGGCGTTGGCGGTGCGGCTGGCGATCAAAAAAGCCCACGGCATCGAACCGTGGGCGATCGCGCTCGTCCAGTCGCGCACGGTGATCAAGACTTCGAGCGGCAAGATCGCGCGGCGCGCCTGTCGCGAGGCGTACGCACAGGGCGAGCTCGCCACGCTGTTCGAATGGAACGACATCCGCCGCGCCGCCGCATAATTGTGCACAGCTTGATAAGGCTCCAGGATCTCGCTTTACCCGAACGCTGCGTAGTCTTTTCCCAATAGGGCGGTGGCAATTTTCAGTTTCATGATTTCGTCGGTCCCTTCGTAGATCCGGCAGACGCGGACGTCTTGCAGATGCCGGCCGACTCGGTAGAGCTCCGACCAACCACGCCCGCCGAAGACTTGCACCGCGCGATCGGCGGCGTCCCAGGCGGCGTTCGACGCGAAGAACTTCGCCTCGGCCACGCGCAGGTCGGCCTCGGCCGCCAGAGCGGCGTTCTTGAGGTCGGCGTCCGAAAGGTTTTTGGCGATCGCCGCCCGTTCGACCAGCGCGTCGCTGCCGGCGCGGTCCATCTCGATCATCGCCAGATGTTCTTGCACCAGTTGATGCCGGGCGATCTCCTTGCCGTGCTGGATGCGCGTCGTCGAGTACGCGAGCGCCTCGGCCAGGCAATCTTCGATTACCCCCAGGCAGCCGGCAGCGACGCTCAATCGGCCGGAGACCAGGGTCCCCATCGCCACGCGAAACCCGTTTCCCTCTTCGCCCAACAGGTTTTCGACCGGAACCGGATGGTCGGTCATCTGGAACATACCAGTGTTGGCGGTGAACATGCCTGGCTTGGCGTGCAGGTCTTCGGCCTCGAAGGTGGCGCCGGCCGTGTCGACGATGAACGCGCTCATCCGTCGCTCTTTGCCGCTCTTCCCCTCGGGATAGCCGAAAGCGACCACTGCGTTGGCGATGCCGCCATTAGAAATCAAATACTTCACGCCATTGAGCAAGAATTGCTTCCCCTCGCGGCGATAGGTGGTGGTCATTTCCAACGGATTGCTGCCGGCGTCGGGCTCGGTGAGACCAAACGCCAGGATCATTTCGCCCCGCGTCGAAGGAGGAAGATAGCGCTGGTGTTGATCGGCGTTGCCGAAGCGCATGATCGGATACTGGCCGATCGACGTCTGGCCCGAGAAAAACGTGCGCACCCCGGTCCCTTCTCGGCCGATCCGCGCGAGCGCCCGCGAGTAGGTCAAAGCATCGGCGCCGCGGCCGCCGTATTGAACCGGCACCGGCATGCCCAACAGGTTGTGCTTCCGCGCGAGCGTGACGGTCGCTTCATTGTAGCGATGCTCCAGGTAGCACAACTCTTCGAGCGGGCGGAGCTCCTGGCAATAGGCTTCGACGTCGGCCAGAAGTTGTGCGGAATCTGCGGCGTGATCAGTCTTCATCGAAATCCTTCGGCTGGTCGGGCGCCTCGCGCGTCTTGTCGCGCGAGGAGTCGGCGGAGATGCGCTTCGACGCAGCCCGCCAAGATACCCGCGTTGT
>DASXPZ010000304.1:0-14948 GCA_036493275.1 Pirellulales bacterium | reverse complement strand
GGGACGCTGCCGCTAACTAGCGCCCTCCCGTTCACAGATCCTAATACGAACCTTCCGGGAAGCCGACGATTTTGTAATCCGTCAGCATCCAACGATTCCCTTCGAACCGCAGTGTGACGGTAAAATGCTGGGCGAAGGTTTGAAAGGGAATTTCGCCGCGAGTGTCTTTCGCTTGGATGTAGCCCATGAAATTGGCCTTAGCCTCAATGGGATTTTTACTCCGATCAACTTCAACGTCGAGCCGATTGTAACTGGCCTTCGAGACCCGCACGCGCCCCAGTTCGTTCTTCAGGCGCCCGTAGGCGGGCGATTTTGGATCGATGTACGAGAGCACTCCCGGCACATTGTTGGCCTCCAGTTCGTGGCAGGCGCCGGAGAGCGAATACTCGACCTCTTCTTTATCGGTGACGACCGCCCATTCAAGCGCCAGGATCGCGACGGTTAAAATCCCCACGCCGGCGATGGCGTAGAGCAATCCGCCGCGGCCCGTTCTTACCAGGGCGATGATCAGCACGCCAATCGTGAGCGCGGCCAGGACGAGCGTCGGCGTCGGGTCTTCGACGAACCATTTCATGCGTCGTCCCTTCGAGGTCTCGGACGGCGATCGCGCGAGACGCTTCGCAAATAGCTCAAAAGCCCCAGCCCAGCGGCCAATACGGCCAGCGAGAGGGCGACAAACACCGCGACCGGCGGCATCTCATGCCGCGTCGGAGGATTGCTCACGGCCTGTTCGAACTCGTCTGAGGAGGGAGGAGCGGTCTCTACGTTTTCCGCGCTTGGCGGCGTGGGTTGCAATTCGTTCGGAGGCGAAACCGTGCTGGATTCGTTCGACGATTCCAATTCCGGTTTGTCGTACCAGATTCCCTCGCGGGTGTGCGCCATCCGCTCCAGACGCTCTTGCCGAGCGCGATGTTTGGGAGCGATTGCCAGCAACCCAATCAGCGCCGCGGCGCCGAACGCCACGATCCACGGCGCCGGCGAATCGGCCAGTCGTCGCAACGTGCTATTCCGTTCGGGTGGCGTTTCGGACATCAATATCGACTCGTGAAAAAAGGAAGGACGGAATAGCTCGTAATTGTATCACGTAGTCTGGAATAGTGGGCGACGTCTAGTAGAGCCTCGAAGCCATTTGTGTGCCACTGCTGGCTTGTCCAGCAGTGAATTGAAGCACGGCAATTATTCTCGGTTCCAAAAACGCAGCCGACTGCGTCTGGGCCGAGTTGACTGATTTCGTACAATCCAGAAGCACATGACTACTTCATGCAAAACAACCCGCGATCGGAAAGATAAAGCGCCCGCGCAGCCTCGTTTATCCCGTTCGCTCTCCGTGCTTCTCTCCGAGGTCCGCGGCTGCACCGCGTGCGCCGGGTTGTTGCCGTGCGAGCCGCGCCCTGTCTTGAGGGCTCACCAGTCGGCGCGAGTGCTGATCGTTGGCCAGGCGCCCGGCACGCGCGTCCACGAAACAGGCGTGCCGTGGAATGATCGGAGCGGAGACCGACTGCGCGAGTGGCTGGCAATCGATCGCGAGCAGTTTTACGACGAGCGCCGGTTCGCCATCATCCCAGTGGGGTATTGCTATCCGGGACGCGGCCCGTCGGGCGATCTGCCACCGCGCTCGGAATGCGCTGAGCTCTGGCTTGCCCGCTTGCTGGCGGAGCTGCCGCAGATTGAACTGACGATCTTGATCGGCCAATACGCCCAGCGGCTTTATTTGAAGGAACGCCGCAAGGGGACTCTGACCGAAACAATGCGGGCCTATCGCGAATTCGCGCCGCGCTACTTCCCGCTCCCCCATCCTTCGCCGCGAAACCAGATGTGGCTGCTGCGTCATCCGTGGTTCGAGGAAGGAGTGACAGCGGCCCTGCGACGCGCATGCCGACGCCTGGGGGTCTACCAATCCGCGCCGGCCCGGCTTACAACCGATACACGCCGGCGGCCGAAATAGCGCGTAGCGCTGATTCGCTAGCGCGATACCGCCTGCTGACCGTTTTGTTTCGCCGTGCTGGAGAATTATTATGAGCGTTCGGACGCACGTGCGTTGGATGGTGGCGACGCTGTTGATAGCGTGCGGTCTTTCCCGCGCCGCCCAGGCTCATTTCTTGTTTGCTCGAATTCTTCCGCCGGCCGAAGCGGGGCGCGCCGTTGAAGTCTATTTCAGCGAATACGCCACCGCCGGCGATCCGCGATTCCTCGACAAAGTGGCCCCCACGCAACTCTGGTTGCAGACAGAGCCCGGCAAGTTCAAACCGCTCGAAGCGGCTAAGCAAGCCGATCGCCTGCGGGCGCGGCTCCCTCTTTCGGGCAGCCTGGCGGTGATCGGTCAGCTCGATTACGGCGTGCTGGCGCGCCCCGAGCAACCGCCGTTTTTGCTGCGGCATTATCCCAAGGCGGTCGCCGGCAAACCCGAGGAATTGAATCAACTGAAACCCCGCGCTGAAACCCGATTCGAGATCGTGGCGCACTTCGAGTCCGATCGCGCGTTGCTGACCGTGCTCCTTGATGGCAAGCCGCTACCTGGCGCCGTGGTGCATACGGTCGATGCCGATCTGGCCGGAGACGAGCTCAAGACCGACGACGCCGGGCAGGTCTCTTTTGCACCGCCTTCGACTGGCCTTTACTGCGTCTATGCGCAGCATGTCGACAAAACCGCGGGCAAGCACGCCGACAAGAGCTACGACGAGATCCGCGAGTTCGCCACGCTGTCGTTCAACTGGCCGCTGGTTCGCACAGGGGCCGACGCCGAGGCCGTCAAACTGTTTGAGGAAGCGATCGCTCAGCGAGCCCAATGGAGCAAGTTCCCTGGCTTCACGGCGGAAGTGACTGCCGACGTCGATGGTCGCCCCTTTTCCGGCAAGGTGACCGTCTCGGCAACGGGAGAAGTCGATCTCGACTCGGGCGACGAGCCCGCGGCCCAGTGGGTGCGCGACCAGTTGGCCTCGATCACCATGCACCGCGCCGCCGACAATTCGGCCAGTGACGAGAAACCGGTGCTGCGATTTGCGGACGACAACACCGATCATCCGCTCGGCCGGTTGCTCGAATTCGACGGCGGCCAGTTCGCATCGAGCTATCGCGTCCGCGACAAGCAGCTCCTGGTCGTCAATCGCAACTTCGGTAAGCAGGACATGACCATCACCGTGCTCGATAACGAACAGAACGCCGAAGGGAAGTTTCTGCCGCGCAGTTACAGCGTGCAATATTGGGACGCCGAAACCGGTAAGCTCAGTCGGGTCGAAAGCGTGCAGGATCGCTGGACCCGAGTCGGCGCGTTCGACCTGCCGCGGAGCCACACCTTAAGCACGGCCAACGCCGCCGGCTTGGGCGTCAAATCCTTTTCGCTCCGCGATCACAAGCTTCTGGAACCGAAGTAGACGCCGATTTCGATAGTTGCCCATGAGCATTCATCTGTTTCTCATGCGAGCGGTTGGCGCCTTTGTGTAGCGAACCATTACGAAACCATGAGATTTCGCCTCCTCGACCTGACGATCGGCATTACGATTGTCTCGATGGCGATCCTGATTTCCATCCACCTTCTCCCGCCGCTCCATCCGACGGTTGCATTCATTGTTCATGTGACCGTCGGCTTGGTTTGCTACGTCGTCGTTTCGTCGGTGCTCTATCGGCGGTTGCATTTATTTCCACTTCTTTTGCCGCGATGCCCAAATTGCCACGATTCGAACCGTCATTTCCATTGCCTCTCTCAGAAATGGCCCACGGAACAGATTCGCTGCGCCATTTGCCAATCGGTGATCGAGCTTTGCGTTGATCCCGCAAGCAGCGGGTCGCTCGAATCGAATGGCCTGCGGTTTCAATTGCTTTGGCCGTATTCCTTCGGCGGCCGTTGGCGGCGACTGCAATGATCGGGTAAAAAAGGCGCCTTACTTCTCGCTCCTTTCTGTTCAACCGTTTTTGAACACGCCCGAAAAGCGCGGAACACCCTTTTCCTCCGAGTAAAACACCCATGCGACATGATGGCCGCCGTCCGAATCAGCTTCGTCCCGTTAAGATCAAGCGTCGCTACACCCGCACATCGCCTGGCAGCGTGCTGATTCAGGCCGGAGCGACCACGGTCCTGTGCACCGCCAGCGTCGAGGAATCTGTCCCGGCCTGGATGAAAGGCAAAGGGCGCGGCTGGGTCACGGCCGAGTACAACATGTTGCCCGGCAGCACCAGTCCGCGCAAACGGCGCGACCGCGACGGCAAGCTCGACGGCCGCACGAGCGAAATCCAGCGCCTCATCGGTCGCAGCTTGCGGGCGATCTGCAATCTCGACGCGCTGGGCGAGCGCTCGATCACGGTCGATTGTGACGTGCTGGAAGCCGACGGCGGCACGCGCACGGCGTCGATCACTGGCGCATTCTTGGCGCTGGCTGACGCGATCCACTCGCTAAAAGGCCTGCCCGGCGCGCCGCTGACGGACAGCGTGGCGGCGATCAGCGTCGGCATGGTCGACGGCAAAGCGCTGTTGGATCTCGACTACCTGGAAGACGTCGACGCCGAGGTCGACATGAACGTCGTCATGACCGGCGGCGGCCGATTCGTCGAAGTGCAAGGGACGGGCGAAGAAGCGACCTTCAGCGAGCAGGAACTGACGACGCTGGTAAAACTCGCCCGCGGCGGCGTTGCCGAGCTGAACGAAATGCAACGCACTGCGCTGGGGAAGCAGTGGCCGATTGGGAAGTGAACACGCTGCGGATGGATAACCTTCTCGTGCGTGGCGCCGCTGTTGGCTCGTCGAGCAGTGCCTTCGAGTAGCGGCGGGCGTCTCCCAGAAATCTAATTTCAACGGACCGCTCGTGAGCTAGATCGTCCCGTCGAGATTCCATTCGTCGCGGGCGTACTTCTCAACCGCCAGGCGCGCCGTTTCAGCTTGCGGCCAATCGTCGAGCGGCCCTTCTGCGTTCCACGCGGCGCTGATTGTGGCGCGGAGTTGATCGGCCGTCGCCGGAATGTTGCAGATGAATTGGCCGTGCGAGCGGCCGGCGCGGTAGGCCGGCTGCCGAGGGGGCGTGGCCAGTAATTGTTCGACGAGCGACAGGTCGAAGTCGTAGAGGAGCGTGCCGTGGTAGAGGAGGTGGCCGCGCTTGCAGCGGACGCTGTTGCCGGAGAATTTTTTGTCGCTGGCTTTCGGCTCGCCTTCGAGCGAAGGGGCGGCGCTGGCGCCGCTGATCACCAGGTCGCTCGTGCCGCGGCAAGCCACGCCTGAAAAAATCGTCTGCAAACCGCTCACCATTCGTCCCAGCACAAAGCGGTGCGCGACGTCGATCGAACGGAGCGCGGGAAACTCTTCGTAGCTCAAGATGAGCGCGTACATCAAACAGCCGGGCCCGCTGACAATTGCTGCGCCGCCGCTGGCGCGGCGCACGACCGGGGCGCCGAATCGAGCACACACGTCGAGCCGCGCTTCTTCGGCCGCGCGCGAAGAACGCCCGATGACGACTAGCGGCGCCGCCGGCTCCCAAAAGCGGAGCACGCCTGTTAAGCTTTTTCCCGTTCCTCGCGCGGTTTCCGCCGCTTCGAGCAGCGCTTCGTCGAGCGCGACGTTTTCGGCCGCTGTGCTGAGGGTAAGATCGAGTCGTTTCATGCGGCCGTGGTTTGCAATCTCTTGTAGCGTGTGATGCGTGGTACTCTGCCCTGGCGCTTCGGCGGGGCTCATAACGCTTTCAGCCTTGATTCTAAAGCGATTGGGTCTCGTTGCTCGCAATCTCGTGAAAGGCGGCGATGCGCGGGCCGCGCGGCGCGGCTTGACGGAACCCCCGTCCCACCTACACTTTGAGTACCAGATTACTCTACTTTTTGCCTGAGTGAGCTCGCATGGCCCAGTTTCCAGACGCCGATCGCAAAGCGTCGCCACCCGATCACGCGCTGCCGCCGGTCGAGCCCCCTAGCGCCCGGTTTATCGTGCAGCTGTTCGTCGTGCCGGCCGTGATCGTCGGGCTGATCGTGATCGTGTGGCTGCTGTTCAATTGGGTGGCCAGCCTGGGGGCCGATCCGTCGAAATATGTCAAGGCGATGGCCCGCGACAACGAAGCCCGCTGGCAAGCCGCCGCCAGCCTTGCCGATCTGCTCAATCAGCCGCGCAACAAGGCGATGAAGCGCGATCCGCGGTTGGCCACCGATTTGGCGACGCTGTTGACCGAAGAGTTGAAGCGCCCGCCGACCGAACGCAGCTCGCTGAAAACGTACACCGAGAACACCGACCCGAGAAAACTATCGGCAATGCTCGAAGTCTATCTCTGCCGCGCGCTGGGCGAGATGGAAACGAGCGAAGCCCTGCCGCCGTTGCTGTTGGCCGCTAATCCGCAGACGCGGGCTGAGACCTCGGTGCGCCGCGCCGCGATCGAAGGTTTGTCGGTGTTGTTGTCGACGCTGCCGCCGGATCAAATCGCCGACCCGGCCGAAGTTCGGCAGGTGCTGTTAGCGGCCGCCACCGATCAAGAATCGCAGATTCGCCTCGCCGCGGCCTTCGCGCTGGGCGCTTGGGGCGACGCCGAAAGCACGCCGCAACTACGGCAAATGCTCGAAGACACTTACCCCGACGTGCGCTACAACGCCGCCACCGCGCTCGCGCGCCAAGGAGACACGGCGGCGCTGCCGATCGTGCTCGAGATGCTCAACCCGGACGAAGTCGACGAAGTGTTGCAGTTGCTCGATCGCGGCGAACAGTCCAGCCTGCCCAGCGATTTGTCGGAAGCATCCCGTGAGAACTTTCGCAACTCGAAGGCGGCCACGCGCGGCGAACGGCGAACTTTGATCGAGGTCAACGGGCTGCGAGCCGCCACGATGATCGCCGCGGCCCACTTGGATCTCGATATCACGCCTCTGCGCACAGCGGTTGCGAGGCTCGCCGAAAGCGATCAACCGAACGAAGTCCGGAGCCGCGCGGAGACGGCGCTCAAGGAGCTCGACGATAAAAAGCCGGCCGAAGCGACCAAATAACCACCTCAATTCCACCCCATCTCAAGGAGGCCGAAGCATGGCGACTACCAAGGAAATCATCGATCTGTTGACCACCGCCTACAGCATGGAGCTCGAAACGGTGATGAACTACATCGCCAACAGCATCAATCTCGACGGCGTGCGGGCGGAAGAAATCAAGAAGTCGCTGCTGGCTGATATCACCGAAGAGCTCGGCCACGCTCAGCAGTTGGGGCAACGCATCAAGCAGATCGGCGGATTAGTCCCGGGTTCGATGAAGGTCAAGCTGGGCAACCAGGCCCAGCCCACCGAAAATACGACCGACGTGACGGGCGTAATCCGCGCCGTGATCTCGGCCGAAGAAGCGGCCTGCGCGCAGTACAAGAAGATCATCAAGGCGACCGAAGGAGACGACTACGTCACCCAGGACATGGCCATCCAACTGCTGAAGGCTGAAGAAGAGCATCTCGTGTTGTTCAAGGGATTTTTGAAAGAGTACACGCAGAGTTGAAAGAATTGCAGAGCGAGACTGCGACAGCGGATGTTGCTAGCATTTGACTCGCGCCGCGATTCTGGATCACCGTCGATCAAAGCGAGACTCAGGCGCTATGAGATTGACGCCAGTCAATCGATGTAGCGCGCTCGATTTTGCGGATTAATTCGACTCTTCCCAATAGGCAGATTATGCCATGCAGTGTGACAATTTCTGTCGGTTTTAGGCCATAAAAATCTTAAGAGATTTTTTTCCGAGCGCAAGTCATTGCGCAGGCGCCACTTCCACCGGCTCGGCGCGCGGATGTTAAAGTTTTCTGTTTGCCGCGCAGCGAAAGTTCCGCCACATTACCTTGATTGGCTGTAAAGCAGTCAGCGGCGCGCGGATTGCACTTCGGTGGCCTCGCCGCGCGCGAACAACCGGCTAGCATTGCGCAGCTTGCGCCGGACGCGTAGCTGGGCCTATGCTTTTACACGGACTTCAATTTTCGTCGCGATTGGGAAGTGGGGGGAGCGAGATCATGACAAGACAATTCATTCGCAGGACACTTGGTATGGGCGCCGCCGCGTTGGGCGGGGCGTTCCTCGGCGTCCCGGTCGCAAATTGCCAGGCGCAAGAGCCTTGCTCGGCCTGCCAGACCTACCGCGTGGAATACCAGACGGTCTACGAAGATCGCCAGGTCACCGTCGACCGGATCGGTTACGAAACGGTCTACGACGAACGCCAGGTCACCTCGTATCGTCCGGTGTGGGAAACTGAGCTCCGCGAGCGCCGCTTCACGGTCGCCAGCCCGGTGTGGGAGACGAGCGAACGCGAAGAGCGCTACACGGTCCTCAAGCCGGTTTACGAAACGCAAGTTCGCGACGCCAGCTATGACGTCTTGCGAACCGTTCCCGAGACGAGCGAGCGCGAAGAGCGCTATATCGTGCAGCGTCCGGTGATGTCCACCGAGGAGCGCGAACAGCGCTACATGGTGCAAAAGCCAGTCAACGAGATCATCGAGCGCGACGAGCAGTACACGGTCATGACGCCGGTCACCACGTATCGTCCGGTGGTCGTCGATCAAGGTGGCTTCGTCGAGCAGCAAGCCGTGATCCCTGGTCGCCAAACGACCCGGATGCGCGTTCTGCCAGACGCCTGCGTCACCGACCCCGCGACGGGCCAACAGGTCTTCCAGCGTGGCGGTCTGAATTGGGTTCGCGAACAACAGCCAGACACGGTGACGGTGAATCGCGTGTGGAAGCCGAACCTGGTGACGCAACAAGTCCCGCAAACGTGCATGGTCCCGCAGGTCGCGGTCCGCAAGGTGCCGATGACCGTCTGCAAGATGGTGCCTGAAGAAGTCGTGCAGAAGTTCAACGTGCAGGTCTGCCGGATGGTTCCGGAAGAAGTGGTCCGCAAGGTTCCGATCGTCACGTATCGGCAATACACCGAGCGCGTGCCGCGCGAGATTTCGGTCCAGGTCTGCAAGATGATTCCGGAAGAGGTCGTGCAGCGGATTCCGGTCCGGACGATGAAGACCGTTTACGAAGAGCGCGTCGATCAGGTGCCGGTGCGCGTTTGCAAGCAAGTGGTTGACGTGCAAACGGTGCGCGTTCCGCGAACCGTCGAAACTCGCACACCGGTCACGTACAACTACCGCATTCCGCGAACCATCGTCCATCGCGTGCCGATCGTCAATCCGTGCGATCCTTGCGCGGCGGGCGTGGTGGCCACGGTGGCGCCCGCTCCCGGCGTGATGATCACTCCGGCTCCGGCGCCAACACCTGGGCTGGGGATCGATACGCAACCGGCTCTGTCCGCGCCGCAAAATCGAACGCCTGCGACCACGCCGTCGAATGGTTCGACCGGCTCCGGCGCAACCGGCGGAACGACTGGACAGAACGGTGCAAACGATCCCAATGGCCCGTCAAAAGGGCTAGGAATCGGTCCGGAAGAGAAGGTCCCGCAAAACCCGGTCGATCCACTCGCTCCGGATAAGTCGACCGAGTCCCCTTCTGTGCCCGGCGCGTCGGCGCCTTCGCCCAATAGCGTGAGGAAACTGGGCGTCGAGGGCTCGACCGCCCGCGTGGTCCCCTTGGCCAAACCGGCGAACTGAGAGAGCCCAGCGCAACGCGGACCACAGTCCGTGTCGAAAACGCGAACCAGCGCCCGGGGCGCCCAACGGCTGATGCGCTGTTTGGCGCCCCGATTTTTTTGGGCGCCCTACCGTCTGCCAAAGTCGACGGGGCTTTGGATAGGCCAGGCGACGGTTTTCAATTCACGCGACATCGGCGATAATCGGCGGACCGATGGCCAGCCCTTCTTCCAAATCGCCGGATGCGTCGATCGCCAACCTCCGCGTGGCGTTCGCTGGCAAATTGGCCGGCATGACGCGTCGCGACGCGCAGCAGCTTGTGCGCGAGCGTGGCGGCGTGGCTGTCGACGACGTCACCGCCGACGTCGACCTGGTAGTAGTCGCCGACGATTTCCCCGCCTTGTCACTCGCAGAGCTATTGGGCGAATCGGAGCGCAAGGCCCTCGCCGACGGACGGCTGATTGCGCTGAACGAAACACAGTTCTGGCAGCGGCTCGGCCTGATCGACCAAGACGTTCACCTCCGCGCGTCGTACACGCCACTGATGCTCGCCGACCTGTTGGGCGTGCCGATCGCCACGGTGCGGCGCTGGCACCGTCGCGGGCTGCTTACTTCGCAGCGACAGGTGGGGCGGCTCCCTTATTTCGATTTCGTTCAGGTCGCCACGGCGCGACAATTGGCCCTTCTGGCCACGGCCGGGGTCTCTCAGCGGCAGATCGAAAAGCAGTTCGCCGCCTTGACTCGAAATCAGCCACCCGGCGACGGCCCCAACAAAGCCGACGTGCCGGCGCTAGTGGCCTATGGAAAGCGCCTGCTGCTCCGGCAAGGGGCGGGCCTGGTCGAGGCTGGGGGTCAACAGCGATTCGATTTCGACACAACCGAGACGAACGCCGGCGCGGCGCCGGCCGAACTCCAACCAGAAACGATCCTGCCGCTTGCCCAATCCGCCGACGCGGCCCCTGCGACCGCGGCCGAATTAGTCGAAATGGCGCAAGGGCTGGAGGAAAACGCGGAGTTGGATCTGGCGGGCGAGATGTATCGCGCGGCGCTCGCCGCCGGCGGGCCCAGCGCCGAAATCTGCTTCGCCCTGGCCGAGCTCCTCTACCGGACCGGCGACCTGGGCGCCTCGCGGGAACGTTATTACATGGCCATCGAGCTCGACGAGAACTATGTCGAAGCCCGCGCCAACTTGGGATGCGTGTTGGCCGAGCAGGGCGAATTGGAATTGGCGGCGGCCGCCTTCGCCGGAGCGCTCGCCTATCACGACGACTTCCCAGACGCCCATTACCATCTGGCTCGCGTGCTCGATGATCTCGGCCGCCGGGAAGAAGCCAATCTCCATTGGCATGCGTTTCTGGAATTAGCACCCGAGAGCCCCTGGGCGGCGATTGCGCGGCAGAGCTTGGAGTGATGGAAATCATCCGTGGGCTGAGTGATTCACGATCGCAGGAAGTTGCTGTATGCCCAGATCAAGAGAAATACCACGGGAATGAACAGCACGCCTCCCACCAGGCAGGCCACTCCGGCGATCTTGCCCGACTTGCCGGTCAGCGTGGTGTGATGGCTGATCGGTATGCCGGATGCGGTGAAGCCCTTGATTCCCAGCACGACCAGCCCGATGGAAACCGCAATCATCGCGATCTGGATCATCGATGGCCCCCCTTTTCGCTATTTCAAGCATGTTAATCCTGCCGCCCATTACGATTTGCGGCAGTATGCCATTTCGAAATGCTTGCGATAAGATATTCCTTCGCGATTTTATGGACAGCGTGGCCCGAGAACGGCGTTTGTAGGATATCGCTTCCTCCCGCGTTCCCGCCTTACTTCCATCACTTTTTCCTCTTCCTCGGCTGGCATACAGGGCAAAAGAACGTCGAGCGCTGCGCCTGTACTACGCGCACGATCTCGGTCTTGCAGGCGGGGCATGGCTGGCCCGCGCGATCGTAGACGCGGTGATGGTTCTGATAGCCTCCTTGTTCGTTAAGCGCGTTGCGATACGTGCCGTCGGACAATGTCGAGCCTTCGTACCGGATCGCCTTCGTGAGCACGGACAGGATCGCTTTGTGAAGTCGCCGCCAGTCGTCGTCGCGCAATCGATTGCACGCGATCGCCGGGTGAATGGCCGAGAGGTGCAAAATCTCCGAGGCGTAAAGATTGCCGATGCCGGCCACCGCGCGCTGATCGAGGAGCGCCACCTTGATCGCCCGCCGGCTGGTCGAAAGCCGCTCGCCGAGCTCGTCGGCCGAGATCACTAGCGCATCGATCCCCAGCTTCTCCGGGCCGTATCGCTCGGCAAGTTCTGCCTGCGAAACGACGCGCACCAGTCCCAGCCCTCGTCGATCCCAGAAAAGCAGCTCCATGTTTCGCGGCGGCTTCGGGCTTTCGAGAAACAATCGCAGCCGCAGATGTTCGCGCGTCGGCGGATCCGCGAGCAGCACGAGCCCCGTCATCCGCGGCTCGAAGATGATCGAGTCGCCGCTGTCCAGACGCGCGACGACGCGCTTCCCCAGCCGGTCGGTCGCAGTGATCGCGCGGCCGATCAAGCGGCGGCGCAGCGCGGCGCCAGTCGGCGAAATCAAAATCGGCCGGCGGCGGATCCGCGGGCGATCGACCTCGACGATCCGGCTTCCCACCACCGCGGCGATTCCGCGCCGCATCGTTTCGACCTCAGGAAGCTCGGGCATAAAAAAACGCGCCTGACAATCAAAACCGCGGAAACGCGCGAGAACGCTTAAGACGCGCTAAAAATGCCCTGCGGATTGTAGCGCTGTGCGACGCGCCACGGCAAGGGGCTTGTGAGCGGCCCAACTCGCGGCCCAGTCCATTCCGCGTTTCGGCACTCGTGTGCTATTCTATTCGTGGGTGGGAAAACGGGACACGGATGCACACGCCGCCTGCGCTCTCTAGATGGACTCCATGGAAGAAAAACAATTTTTTCTGTCGCCCGATCTCGCCTATCGGCTGGCGGCGATCGACATCGGCACCAACAGCATCCGGCTGATTATCGCCGAACCGCTGCGCGACGGCAGCTACCGGATCCTGGACGAAGAAAAAGAGACGACCCGGCTCGGGCATAACCTCAACAAAACGCGCCGCCTCGATCCTGGCGCCGTGAATGCCACGCTCGACGCCCTGCGGCGCATGAAGCAGATCGCCGACGGTTTTCAAGCCCGCGAGATTCGCGTGATCGCCACCTGCGCGGTGCGCGAGGCGAAGGACGGCGTCGAGTTCTGCCGGCGGGCGAAGGAAGAAATCGGCCTCGACGTCGAGATCATCAGCGGCGAGCAAGAGGCGCGGCTCGCTTTTTACAGCGTGGCCCGCAACTTTCCGCTGGCCGGAAAAAACGTTGCCATTGCCGATATCGGCGGCGGCAGCACCGAGATCATTCTCGCCTCGGGCGACATGATCGAGGCGATCTTCACCACCCCGCTGGGAGCGGTGCGTCTGACCGACGAATATCTAGCCGAAGGAGATCACTCGCTTGAAGATTTCGAGCGGATGATCGCGGCCATCGACCGCAAGCTACGCCGCGCCACGCGAAAGCGGTTCTTCGCGCCGCACCTGCTGATCGGCTCCGGCGGGACGTTCACCACGCTGGCCGACATGGTGATGGCCGCCAAGGGGCAGACCGGTTTGCCGATGCGAGGATACGAAGTCACGCACGCCGAGGTGCGGCACTTGCTCGACCGATTGCGCAAGATACCTTCCAAGGCGCGCCGCAACGTGGCCGGGCTGAGCTCGGATCGCGCAGATATCATTGTGGCGGGGCTGGCGATTATCGATCGGCTATTGCGCCGCTTCAAGATCAATCGTCTGCAAGTTCACAACCGCGGCATTCGCGACGGCTTGCTGTTGACGATGATCGACACTTCGCTCGGCCGAACCAGCACCGATCCGCACGACCAGCAGGCGGCGATCGAACGCTTCGCGGCCGGCTGCGGCGTCGACATGCGGCACGGAGCGCAGGTCGCCCGTCTGGCGGGCTCGATCTTCGCGCAGCTTCAAGAGCCATATCATCTGCGGTCTGAGGATCGGCGGCTGCTCGAAGCCGCGGCCCAACTGCAAGACGTGGGCTATCTGATCGATTACGACCAGCACCACAAGCACAGTTACCATTTGATTCTCAATAGCAGCCTGGCCGGATTTCGCCCGCAAGAGCTGGAGTTGATCGCCAACATCGCCCGCTACCATCGCGGCGGCAAACCGAAGGCCAAGCACGCGAATTACGAGCGGCTCTCGCTCGAAGATCGCGAGCGCGTGCGGCGACTGGCGGCGATTTTGCGCGTGGCCGGCGGCCTCGACCGCAGCCACAGCCAGCAGGTTCGGGACGTGGAAATCACCCTCAACGGCCGCGAGATCGTGATGATGGTCGTGGCGGATGAATTGCCCGAGGTTGACCTGTGGGGCGCCCGACGCCGCTGCGATTTTTTCGAATGGGTGTTTGATGCGCCGCTCTTGATCGATTGGCGCGATCCGCGCGCCAACGGGGCCGCCAAAACAAATCGCCAAGTGGCGACGACCGAAGAGAGTTGAACGAGGCGGTCGCGGAATGCTGATCGCTTACTTCGGCACGCCAAAGAATCGGAAGCGGGTATGTTCCGCCAGCACGCGGCGATACTCGGCAATGTCGACGTCGCGCTCGCTGCAAACCAAGAACAGGTTGCCGTCGTCGCGGAAGTTGCCGTCCCAGGCGATCACTTCCTCGTCGCTCCAGCGCTGGTTGTACTCCTTCAATTTCTCGTCCGACATCCGGCTGAAGTACGACCGGAGATTGACGTCGGTCTCATCCATCGCCATCCCGGCGGGCAGGATTTCGTAATTGATATTTTCGTCGGTCATAAATATTCCTTCTTAGTGCGGCGCTGCCGCGCCGGATTGTCTAGCTGAACGTGGCGAACCCGCCGGGCGGAACGTCTCGAAGACGCTCAAGCGAGCGGGGCGCCTCTATTCTAGCTCCGCGGCGCGGCGGTTCACATAGCCTAAAGCCATTCGTGCATCGATTCAAGGAAACGACATGACACGATTTACGGCGAGTCCATACGCGGATCGATTCCTGGGATTTCATCCCAGGCTAGCTTCGGTCGCCCCTCCGGGGCTTTTGATCGGACCGCGTTCAACTTTTTGGCGTCAAGTTATCGTTAAACGGATTGATCGAGTCCCTACAACGTCCAACCCGCCCGGTACGCTGTGTGAATGTGCTGGTTCAACTCCGGCGAGTTGGTCACTTTGAGATTTGGGCCGTCCCATTCGATGCGCGCGCCGGGCGCCCTCAGCGCCAATACGCCCAACAACACCGTTTCGGTCAATGGGCCGGCGTAGTCGAAGTTCGACATCGTCTTGCCTTGCCCTTTGCAGGCCAACAGCCATTCTTCGTAATGGCCTGGGGAACGCGCCATCGTTTTGGGGACCGCTTTCGCCTGCTCCATCAGCGACGCAGGCAATAGCTCCGGCATGCCGCCG
>DASXPZ010000303.1:0-1930 GCA_036493275.1 Pirellulales bacterium | reverse complement strand
CACTCTCCGTGGAAGTGGTCATTATGCCACTACCTGATACGCTTCCACTGTGCAGGATCATTAATCGAAGAATAGACTCTTAGAATGCTTAGGTGCTCAAGCATTGCTTCAAAGGGTGGCGCCCTCTTCTTGATCGCCAGTGTGTCTGTCATTGGGCTCGCGAGGAAAATAAAGTGAAGCCAAAGAAGAACCCGGCGGCCGTCGCCTTGGGCAAGCTCGGTGGCAAGAAGGGCGGGCTCGCCAGAGCGGCCGCATTATCGCCGGCGCAAAGGACCAAGATTGCAAGAAAGGCGGCGGTCGCTCGCTGGTCGAGGCCAAAGTAACTGACTCGCGTCTTCGCCGAGAAATGATCCTTCTTCTCGCGCCTGCAGTGTGCTCGTGCCGCAGACGCTCGGCGCCGGCTTGAAGAAGGGCGAGATCAAGGAATTATTTCGATCGCCACACTTCCGCTGGCATGGCCAACAGATAAAGCGTGCTGGGCCAGTCGGTGCAAATAATCGCCAAGCGACCATCGGGAGAAAAATCGTGGTGTCCCATCGCATGGTGATCGAGCGCGTGCGAGACGCCATGCGTTTTGCCAGTTTCCAGATTGATCAGGAATGCTGTATTGGAACCTTCCCTGGTGCAGAGAGCCCAGCAAATATCGCGCGAGATCGCACAGGCCGAGATAACGCCCCCGCCTTGAGCCTGCTCCAATTGACGGACCGGTTGTGCGCTTGAATAGTCCCAGACGGTGATCGCGCGGCGGTGGACAATGGCAAATTGCGTCCCGTGATCGGAGGCCCGGAGCAATCGATGGTCCGCAGCGAACGGATCCAGGAATCGGGTACCAGTTTTACCCGTCGAAACGTCTATTGCGCACACTTCCGCGTTGCTGCCGGCCGCGTCGTACGCCAACGCGGTGTGGCCGTCGCTCATCAACGTTAAAAAAGGGTAAGCGGAACTATCAAGCGGAACGTCGTACAAAACTTGTCGAGTCGCCACGTCCCAAATTGTGGCGCCATAGGGGCGAGTCGTAATCATGCGGCGACCGTCGGGCGTAATCTCCATGTCGATCGGCCAGTTGGGATCGCGCGAAAATGTCCACGGGGTGTCGGTTGAATTCAACTTGCCGACATCAACGCGACTGTCCGATCCGCGGATGGGATAGAAGACTTCCTGCGTCGGCTCTCGGAAGCGGAAATAGCCACCCACGGTTTCGAAGACTTGATTTCCCGTCGCCGTCTCCCAGACGCGAATTTTTTCATGTCCGTGAAATTCGCCGCCGGCCCAAAAGTAATCTCCCTTGGCCGAAAAACGGGTGACGAAGGCGTGGCGGTCTTTCCAAGGCTGCTGGCGAACAACTTTCAGCTCGGGGGCCTGCTCGTCCAGCGAAAACACAATTTTCGACGGAGAAGCCGACGACGGCGCCGCTAGCGCCGTTCCAGACGAGGCCGTCGGCGCGGTGATGGTCAATCGATTCACTCCCCGCGTCAGCAGGGCGCCGGCGCCGAAAAAGACCACAATCGCCACAGCGATAGAAAGAATTTTGTGCCTGCCAGCGCGCTGCGTGACGGACTTCCATCTGCCAGGAATTCGATCATGCGCCTGCTGTCCATCGCTCGAAGAGCCCATCACATCGGGCTCGACGAGCAACAACCGCGCTGTGCGCAGCGCTGCCCCAAATTCGTCCATCGAAGCATAGCGATCGGCCGGCTGCTTGGCCAACGCTCGGGCGCAGACGGCGTCGATGGCGCTCGATAAACCGGGCCTCTGCCGCGAAGGCGGCGGCGCTGGCTCGCGCAGGGCAATCCATTGTAGTTCGTCCAAATCGCCGACAAACGGCGGCTGGCCCGTCAGCATCTCGAACAGCACGACACCCAGGCTATAAATGTCGCAGGCCGGCGACAGCGCGGCGACCTGCCCTGCAAATTGTTCTGGCGCAGCGTAG
>DASXPZ010000302.1:0-4004 GCA_036493275.1 Pirellulales bacterium | reverse complement strand
AAAGCCCAACAGCACGATCGAGCGGCGAATCGTGCGGGTGTCGTGCGAGGCCATCAAGCGGACCACGCCCGCGGGCGAGCCGATGCCGCCGAAGATCCAAACGATAAAAAATGAAAACGCCAGGCCGACAGGCAAGAATTGCCGCCCATCGGCTGAGAAGCCGGGCCCTGAGGCAAACGCCGCGCCTGTCTTTTCGATAGCGTCGAGCGTGGGGCGCTGCATCGCCTCGCCCGGCGCCAGCGGCACGACCAACAAAAACAGGATCACGGTGCCGATCAACATCAGCACGCTCTGAAACAAATCGGTCCAGACCGACGCCAGAAATCCGCCAATCAACGTGTAGCCGACCACGGTGAGTGAGAAGACCGCCAGGCCCACAAAGTAGGCCTTGTCGATCGATTCGAGCGCCGAGAGCTTTTCAACTTCCTGCGGTTCAGGTCCCGTCAGCGCCGGACCTCGGTCCGAGACCACCGAAGGCGTACCCGTGGGGGTCGTCGCCGGCGCGGGCATCGCACTGGCTGCTTTCGTGGTCCCGGGCTCGGTCTTTTCGCTCGACGTGCGCGAGGCCAGCGTGGCGTTGCCCGGCAGCGTGAGCTTCATCACGATCGCGCCTGCCTTGAACTGCGCGACCATCATCGACGACATGAACGCGATGATGAACAACGAGGCGATCAGACCGATCGCCGGGCTGCCGAAGCGGGCTCTTAGCATGTCGGGCACGGTCACCGCGCCGGTTCGGCGAGAAAGCTGCGCCACGCGTTTCCCCAGCACGCCGAAACCGGTGATCGGCACAACCATATAACTGCCGATCCACAGCGCGACGATCCAACCGTGCGTGTAAACCAGCGACGGATAGCCCATGAAGGTGCCGCCGCTCTGCACGGTGGCCGTGAGCGCCAGGGCCCAAGCCCCCAGTCCGCGGTTGCCGAGAAAATAGCCTTGCAGGAAAGACTTGCCCTGGATGGCGCGTTGCGCGAGCGTGCCGAGCCATACCGAGATGGCGATCACGATCAATAGCGCGGTGATGGCGCCCCAGCCTGGCCCTTCAGCCATGGTCCGGCTCCTGGGTCGATCGGGAATCGTCTCGGGGCGGCGACGCGGACTCTTCGGCGCCGATCGGCGGCGGCTCTCCGGCCGAATCCCCTTCTGCGGCGACCCCCAGGTCGTCATCGCGCATGTAGAACATTGCGAAACAAAACGAGACTGCCAGGCAAGAGAACCAGGGGACAATCACACCCCAAAAAATCCAATCGGGAAACCACAAGACGAACGTCAGCGACTCCGCCGAGCGGTTGTAGCCATTCAGCGCGCAGTAACCAACAGAGTAAATCGTCGCAGCGCCCCAAACGACCAGGGCAAATAGCGCCTCGCGGCGAGCGCTTGTGACGAGCGGGTCTTCGTTGGGTCGGGCCATGGCGTTGTTCGGAAGCCGATCGAAGGGCGTCGCCAAACGCCAGCGGTTTTGGTCGTGACGTGGCGAGTGAACGGCAAAGTTGGCGGGAAGGCGATATCCGGGTGGCAAGGCTACTGCGAGGGCAGGCAGAGAGATTGTCGTAGATGCCGGAGCAAGAAAACAGACCCTTTGAAAAAAAGTTTCGCCGGGCCTAGCGTTCCCTTTGCGTACACCAAAAAAACAGAGGGGAGACGAAATGCTCGTCCCCCCTCTGAAATCGTCGATTCGGTCAATTCTACGACTCGAACGTTTGCGCTTCGGCCAGGCGATCCTAGCCAGACGCGTTCGCTCGACGCGACACGATTTACTTGCCGGCGTCCGGAGCTGGGGTCGTGTCAGCAGGCTTCGGCTTGTCGGCCGGCTTCTTGGTGTCGCTGCAGCCGACGATCGAAACGCTGAAGCCCAGCACGGCAACAAGAACGAGTAACTTCTTCATCGAGATCTCTCCTTAAAGAAACATGCTTTCGGCAACCAGCATGCGACGGCGCCCTGCCGATCGCCAGCCTGCTACCGTGGTACCCATCCTAAGAGCGGCGCGAGCGCCGCTCAGCACAAACTCGAATGCGGCCGCATTGTACGTCGGCGGCAAAGCGACTGACAAGAGGCGGACCGGCAATCGAGCGTTTTTTATTGCCACTGGCGCCGCCTTGCGACCATTGGACCATCACCAGGCGCCTAAACTATCGCGCTGGAAGACACCGCGGAATCCGCAGGGACGTCAAGGTTTCTGAAATCGTCGCAACCGGACGTCGCGAAGCATGTCGTTCCAGAATGTGGGGGCCGCGCCCAGGATCATCCCCATCGCAAGCCCGACGATGTGGGCGACGTTGGCGACGGAACCAAATATGCCGAGCATGCACACCACCAACCAGCCGAGCATCCACAACACGCCATTATGTGGCATATAGAATCGGGAGGCTGGATCGTAGCGGCTTTTCATCCAGATGTAGCCGAACATTCCATAGACCACTCCTGACATTCCGCCAAAACTTCGATTGACGTTTTCACCACCTAAATCGTATTGCGCCCAGTTCGAGATCGCGGCGACAACGATTGTTAAGAAAAGCATGAACCAAGCGCCGCGGCGCATCTCGATCTGTGATCCAAACGTGAAGAGCGCCATCATATTGAATAGAAAATGTGGCAAGCCGAAATGCAGAAAAATCGGAGTCACCAATCGCCACGGCTGGTAACGCAGCGTCGCGCCGATCCCCTCGTTGATTTTGACCGCGTCTCGCCGCGAAGTGAAACCTTCGAATCCCGCTTGATCCATCACACCGCGTGGCGCTTCGGCCAGCGGGATTTTCTTGACCGGTGTGATCATCAACTGATCGATCAACCACTCGGACTCGGCGCGATTTCCAAATCGGGTCGTCACCGCCACGAATAGGCAAACGAGCGCCAGCACCAGCGTCACCGGGCGGCTGCGAACGTCGTTGCTGCTCCAGCGCGCTCGGACGTCGATCAGGTTGCGACGGGCCTGCCGATCGCGCTCCGCCTCGGCCAGCGCCACGGCGCGGGCTTTTCCGGCCGCCTCGTCGTAGCGGGCATCCGCCGGATTAAGATTGAACTCGGCCAGCAGCGCTTGCGCCCGTTCGCGCTGGTCTTCTTCGTAGGTCCAAACGGCGATTCCGGCGTCGGTCGGTTTCTCGTCACTGCGAGCGCGAATCCCCTGCGCGGCCAGATAATCGATCAGCCGAGTCGCCTCGCGCACGTTGGCCACGTTGCCGATCTGTCGCATCCCGCGTCCTTCCGCCGCTATCGGCCGACGATTGCGCCCTCAGGCCGCCTGCGGCTCAATTCCGTCCCAATGTGAATCCAACAGCGTACCTTGCGGCTCGATTGGCAGAAAGAGACAAGCGTAAAGAGCGGCCACGAAGAGGCCCGCCACAGAATTCGCGAAGCAGATCCGCGATTAGATGTCGCTACAATAGAAAAACCCAGACTTGAGCGGGCGGCGTGAACCGCCCGCCCAAGCCACAGGGTGATCCATCTGGTAGGCGGTACCAGAGAACCTCGCTCACTGGACGATTGGCCGTCGAAGGCGGCGCGAGCGATCCGCCCGCCAGGGGGACGACTCCATCGCAACCTGATAAGTAGCTTGCCTGCGGGACGCGCCGATGAATCCATCCCCCCGAACGTCTCCGTTGGGTCACCCCGCGGTCTCCGAACAAGCCGAGCCCATTTGATTTCGCCTCTAACAGAAGGACTAGGACGCTCGGAAAACTTCGCTGCGATCCGCTCGCTATGCGCGCAAGAGGGAACCCTGACTGCCGTGGGCTTAGCAATCTTCGCGCCACCGTGCCTAAAGCCTTCGCTGGACATTGCGAATAAAACGGCGCAACCTGCTTTCATAAAGACGTTTGCGACGCAGAGATTCTTTCGCTCGGGATCAATCCCGCGTCGGCGCCTCGAACCAAATGCGCGGGGGGGTGGCGAGGGCCGCCTAGCATCTAGGCAGGCCCGCCCCGGCCGCGTATGCCTCTTGGCGGTTGGATCGGCAGGGACGATTGACCCGTCGCGCTCGTCCGAATACGGTTAGCCAAGGCCT
>DASXPZ010000301.1:0-6690 GCA_036493275.1 Pirellulales bacterium | reverse complement strand
ATAATCGCGAGATTCCGCGCGGCGGAACCTGGGTCATCACCGGCGGCGCGCGCGGCATCACCTCGATCGCCGCGAAAGAATTAGCGCGGCGCTACGGTTGGAAGCTCCACCTGATCGGCAAAAGCCCGGCGCCGCAGCAAGACGCGGAGTGGCGGGGTTACAACGAGGCGGAGCTGAAGGCGTTCGTGACCAAGATCGCGCGACAGGCGGTCGCCGAAGGACGAAGCCCCTCGACCGCCAGCGACCGCGTGACGAAGGACGTTGAGATCTTCAACAACCTGCGCGAGTTCGCCGAAGCGGGCGTCTGCGCCACGTATCATTCCTGTGATATCGGCGACCGCGCCGCCTTGGCCGCGGCGCTGGAAGAAGTGCGGCGCCAGGATGGTCCGATTCAAGGAATCATCCACGGCGCCGGCACGATCGATCCGGGCCGTTTCGAAAGCAAACGCCGCGACTTCTTGAACTCGCAGATCGGCGCCAAGATTAGCGGAGCGTTGAACCTGATGGCGCTGACCGAACGCGATCCGCTCGCGTTCTTTATCGGCTTTGGCTCGATCAGCGGCCGGTTCGGCGGTAATGGCCTATCCGACTACGCCGCCGGCAACGACGGACTGGCCAAGTTGATCGATTGGTATCGCGCCGCCCGCCCTGACTGCGCCTCGTGCTGCATTCACTGGGAATCTTGGGAAGGATCCGGCATGGCCACACAGCCCCGCTTCGCCTGGGGCCCCAAGTCGGTCATGAACATGAAGTACATGCTGCCCGAGGAAGGGGTGCGCCGACTGGAGCAAGAGCTCGAAGCCGGCTTCCCGGATAGCGAAGTGCTGTACACCTTCGGCGACTTTTATCCGATGTTCTATTCGCGCGAGCAGCGCCCGCTGGGACCGTTTTCGCCCGGCGCTCCTGAACAACAGGATCTGCCGGCGAAGGACGCAGCGAGCCCGATCGAGTGGCCGTTGCTCAGCAACATTCGCCGCGGCGAGCAAGAGGCCGAGGGGGACGCCCCGCTCGATCCGCTCAACGATTCCTTTTTGATCCAACATCGGCTGCGCGATAAGCCGCTGCTGCCGGTTGTCGTGGGGATGGAGGTTCTCGCCGAAGCGGCTAGTGTGGCCAGCGGTCAGTCGGTCGTCGGCTTTGACAACGTGCAAATGCTCGACGGCTTGTTGTTTCATACCGATCGAGCGATTACGGCGCAAACCCGCGCGCTGGCCAACCCAGACGGTTCGTACGCCTGCGAATTGACGAGCGATTTCCTCAATCGCTCCGGCGGCTTGATCCAGAAGGCTCGCCCTTACCTGCGGGCTGTTGCGCAAGTGGGTGAGCGGAATGCCCGCGTCGTCGAGTCGTTCTCGGAAGCTCCCAGTCACTTCACCGACGTTGCGTATTCGGAAGACGCGCCGATCTATCACGGACCCGTGTTTCGCTGCATGAACGGCGTGCAATGCGATCGCGAAGGGGGCTGGGGACGGCTGGTGGCGCGGCCGTTAGCTGACCTGACGGGCGCCGAGCGCGCGGCGGAGTGGACCATTCCATCGGCGGTGCTCGATTCGGCGTTCTTCTCCTGCGGCGTTCACTTGTTCTTGCACGCCGGCGGCGCGATTTCGCTGCCGAAGGGGATCGATCGTTTGCGATTGGGGCGCGCGGCGCGCGATGGCGAGACCTGCCTTGTCCATTTCACCTGTCGCGAGCTGTCGGTCGATTCGGCCTGTTACGACTTCACGCTGATGGGCGAAGACGGCCAGTTGATCGCCGAAGCGACCGGATATCGCAAAGTGATTCTCTCGCGCGGAGGTCCTCAATGACCGACCGCGACGTCTGCCTGGTTCGCTACGCCCGCCTGGAGGATTGCCTGGCCGACGCCGGGTTGCGCTCCCGCTTGCGCGGCGAGGAAGCTCGGCACTATGACCGAATTCGCGACGCGGCTCGCCGCCGCCAATGGCTGGCTGGTCGGATGCTCGCCCGCGAGTTGCTCTGCGAGTCGCTAGGGCTGTGTAACGATCGCGATCTGCAAATTGTTTCTCGCAACGACAGCGGCCTGGGATCGAGTCCGCGCGTGCTCTTAGGCAATCGCTTGCTCGATTGTCCTTTGTCGATTTCTCACACCTCGCGCGGCGTGTTGGTGGCGCTGGGGAGCAATGGACATCCGGTGGGGGTCGATCTTTGCGACGTCGCGCCAGTAGCACCGGGCTTCCTGCGACTTTGGTTCACTCCGCTGGAACAAAGCTGGATCGGCACAGACCGCCACCGCTCCGCGACCGTTTGGGCGATCAAAGAGGCGGTTTACAAAGCCGTCTCGCAAGGCGCGCCGTGGAATCCGCGCGAGATTGAAGTCTCGCCAGAAATTGAACTTGCCCACGAAAGCGAAGCCGCCGCCGACTGCTCCGCCCGATTCTCTTGCCGCTGTCGAGGCCGCCTGGTCGAACCGCTTACGCTCTGGCTGCGGAACGTAGAGGGTCAGATCGCGGCGGTTGCTTGGGTGGCTCGCGACGCGGCGATCCGCAGGACGCAGCGCGTTCGCTCGCTCGACGCTCATGTTTCACAGCGCTCGATTGCCTATGACATCGCGAGCCCTTCCCGAGTGGGACCGGCTCCACGCAATAACTCCGCTACTTCCTTTGGAATTAGACATGATTGATCTTTCGAACCGAGTTGCCCTGGTCTCCGGTAGTTCGCGCGGGGTGGGGCGCGCCTGCGCGATCAAACTGGCGCAAGCTGGCGCTGACGTGATCGTGAATTACGTCACCTCGCGCAGCGCCGCGATGGAAACGGCCAAGGAGATTATGGATCTCGGCCGCCGGGTTCACGTCGTCAAGGCCGACGTCAGCGAGCAGGACGACGTGAAGTCGATGATGGATTACGTCAAGCGCGAGATCGGCCAGCTCGACATCGTGGTCAGCAACGCCGCCACCGGCGGATTTCGTCCTTTGCTTGCCGCCAATCAAAAACATTTCGAGAACACGTTTCAGACCAACGTGCTGGCGCTGTTGTTCCTGGTGCAAGAGGCGCTACCGCTGTTGGAGCGCAAGGCTCCGCGGACCGGGCGGGCCAAGGTCATCGCGCTCAGCAGCCACGGCTCGAACATGGCGCTTCCCTGGTACGGACTGATCGGCAGCTCGAAGGCGGCGCTCGAAAGCATCTCGCGACATATGACGTTGGAAGTCGGCGATCGCGGAGTGAACGTCAATATCGTCAAGGCCGGCCTGCTCGAAACCGATTCGACCAGCCGCTTGCCCGGCTCGGGCGAGATGTTCGAGCATCGCAAAGACAAGACCATGACAGGCGACCAGATGTTGACCGTTGACGACGTGGCGAACGCCGTGCTGTTCCTGGCCAGCCCGCTGGCTGACCAGATTCAGGGCGAAACGTTGACCGTGGACGGCGGAGCGCAGATTCACGTGTAGGTTGGCCACGCGTTGGAAACCACCAAATAAACCGTCCAACCGTCCGCCTGCTTCCGACACCAGTTGCTTTACGAAAGCCAAGCGTCCTATGAGTTATCTCCTATTAACCGGCGCCACCGGCCTGTTGGGCCGCTATTTGATGCGCGACCTGACGCTGGCCGACATCCGATTGGCGGTCGTGACGCGACCGACGAAGTGGGAGTCGGTTGCGCAGCGCATCGAAACCGCGATGGCGCGGTGGGAAATGGAGTTGGACCGGGCACTGGTCCGTCCGGTCGTGCTCGAAGGGGATATTAGCGAGCCTGGCCTGGGGCTCAGCGCCCGAGATCTGGCCTGGGTCGCCGCGCATTGCTCGTCGGTGCTTCATTCGGCCGCTTCGCTCACGTTCCACGCCGATGAGGCTTCGGGCGAGCCGTGGCGCAGCAACGTCGAAGGGACGCGCAACGTCCTCCAACTCTGCCGCCAGGCGAATATCCGTCGCTACCACCACATCTCGACTGCGTACGTGTGCGGGTCGCGTCGCGGACAGATTCTCGAATCGGAGCTCGATGTCGGACAAACGTTGGGGAACGACTACGAACAAACCAAGTTGCTGGCCGAGACCGAGGTCGTCAGTTCGACCGATTTCGACCAGGTGACGATCTATCGCCCGTCGATCATCGTCGGCGATTCGCAAACCGGCTTCACTACCTCTTACCACGGTTTTTACACGCCGCTGCGCATCGGTTACACGTTGGTTCAAAGCGTGCCGTGGGAAATGATGGCCCAAGAGAACTTTTTGGGAGAGCTCCAACTGGCGGGGCACGAAACGAAAAATCTTGTCGCCGTCGATTGGGTTTCCGCGGCGATCACTCATCTAATTTCGCACGAAGAACTGCACGGCCAGACGTATCATCTGACCAATCCGACGCCCGCCACCACGCTGTCGATGTTGAAGGCAATTGCCGAGGCGCTGGCCGAAGTCGCGCAGACTCGCAAGCAGACCCGCGCGCAACTCGCTCCCAGCGAGGACTTCGTCGCTTCGTTCCGCGAGCAAATGCGGATCTATCAGGCTTATTGGAGCGACGATCCGCAGTTCGACTCGAGGCGAACCGAGCAGGCAATGCCCCATTTGCCTTGCCCGGTGATCGACGACGAAGTGATGCAGCGTTTGGTGCTCTCCGCGATTCAAACCGGTTTTGGCTGGCCGCGCGAAGAGCCGATTGTGGCGCCGCAAGACCTGGCCGCGCAATTGGCTCCTTGGCTGGCGGTGGAAGAAGCCACCGAGTTGCGCTCGGCAGTTGGACAAATCGTAAACCTTCGCTGTAGCGGTCGCGGCGGCGGTCAATGGCATTTGACGATCGAAGGAGGACGGCTGGCGCGAGTGGAGCGCGGCCTGGCGACGGACGCCGACGCGACGTGTTACCTCACGTCGCCAACCC
Source organism: Pirellulales bacterium (assembly GCA_036493275.1). Lineage (GTDB taxonomy): Bacteria > Planctomycetota > Planctomycetia > Pirellulales > JACPPG01 > JACPPG01. The sequence goes on along the minus strand of DASXPZ010000301.1, from coordinate 1,865 downwards.
TGGCCGCGCTGCTGCGCGGCGCCCTGCCGCCAGAAGCGGCGATCGACGCCGGACGACTCGTGGTCGTCGGCGCTTCGATCCATCCGCGCGAGCTGGCGAAAGCGTTTCGCGAGCTGGCTGGGGCGAACGACGCAAGGATCTTCGAGAACACAGTGATTGGATGAGGACTAATATGCATACGACGAATACCGTGCACGCCTCCCCGGCCGCGTCCCTATCGACGGCCCCTTATTCTGCCTCGGCGCGGATGCTCGAGCGCGGGAAGAAGAGTATCGCAGGGGGCGATTCCAGTTCCATGCGCGTGTTGCCCTACCATATTCCGCTCGTCGCCGAGCGCGGTCAGGGCTCGCGCCTCTGGGATATCGACGGCAACGAGTACCTCGATCTGAACATGGCCTACGGGCCGCTGCTGTTGGGACACTGCCCGCGACAGGTGATTGCGTCGGTCACGCGACAGATCAGCCAGTTCGGCAGCCAGCTCGGATTTCCGACCGAGGTGACGATTCGCGTCGCAGAAAAAGTCAAGCAGTTGTACCCCAGCATGGAACTGCTGCGGTTTGCCAACTCCGGCACCGAGGCTTGCGCTTCGGCCGTGCGGTTGGCGCGCACTTTCACTGGACGACGCAAGCTGGTGATGTTCGAGGGACACTACCACGGCTGGAGCGAGGCGGTGTTCAATCGGTATCACGCTCCGCTGACCGACCTCCCGGCCGAAGGATTCGGTCCCGCCATTCCCGGCACCACTGGAATGACCGACGGCATCCTCGACGTGATCACGGTCCAGTGGAACGATCTCGACGCGCTCGAGCGCTGCATGGCCAAACATGGCCACGAGGTGGCGGCCGTAATGATGGAACCGATCATGGGCAACGCCGGCGTTAACCTGCCGCGCGAGGGTTACCTGCAAACCGTCCGTGAACTGGCCCACGACCACGGCGCGCTGTTGATCTTCGACGAAGTCATCACCGGCATGCGCGTCGCGCCGGGCGGAGCGCAAGAGCACTACCTGGTCACGCCCGATATCACCGTCGTCTCGAAGGCGATGGGAGGCGGCTACCCGATCGGGGCGTTCGGCGCCTCGGCCGAGATCATGGACATGATCGTGCGCGGCCCGCTGTTCCACGGCGGCGTCTTCTCTGGCAACGCGGTGGTGATGTCGGCCGCTGAGGCCGTGCTCGACACAGTCCTGGGAGACAAGCAGAACATCTACAATCACTTGCACGCGTTGGGGGACCAACTGGCCGAAGGGCTCGACGAGATGCTCACGCGGCTCGGCGTTCCGCATCAGGTGCATCATCTGGGTCCGCTCGTGTCGGTGCTGCTCACGACCGAAGAGGTCGAGGACCTTTACAACTATCGAGACGTGCGTCGCTATTGCGACTTCGAGGGCTTTATTGCCTGGCAGCACTATTTGCAGCGCGCCGGCGTCTATTTCCATCCCAACCAGTTCGAGCCGATGTTCCTCTCCACGGCCCACACCGGCGCCGACGTCGACTTGGCGCTGGATCGAATGGAAGAAGGAGCCCGGAAGTGCCTGAAACGCTGAGTCCGGCCGAGCTGCTGAGTCCGGCTCCGATTTTGGAGGCGGTCCAGAGTTATCGCGGGACGATCGTCGACCTGGACGCCTCGCGCGCGCTGACCGGGGATGAGTTCGCGCGAGCCCGCGAGACGCTCACCGCGGCGCTGGCCGGCGCAGGCTTGGCTTCGGGCGATCGGTTGATCGTGGCGATCCCCAACGGCCCGCTCTTCTTGGCCGTGCTGACGGCCGTGCTGGCTTGTGAGGGCTCGCCGCTACTCTTGCACTTCAAGACGCCGCCGGCCGAAGTGCGCCGATACGCGCAGCGGTTTGGAGCGCGTTTTCTGGC
>DASXPZ010000300.1:0-5327 GCA_036493275.1 Pirellulales bacterium | reverse complement strand
TTGCCCGAGGCGGTCATCTCTTTCGCGGCCTCGTCAGCGGTCAGCCAGCGATCTTTCACGCGAACATGGCCAGAGTGCCAGTGAGCGGCGGCGCAAGTCGGGTCGAGCAGGAGCGCGCGTTCCAATAAATCATTCCGCGCTGGGGCGTCATCCGCGGCCTCGGCAGCGAGCGCCCGCTGGACGTATTGAGCGGCCTTGGCGACTGCCGCCGCTGTAGGCGCCGGAGGGGTGGCGACAGGAGGAGCGGCCGTCGGCTCCGCGGCGCTTGCGCTGCCGAGGAACGACGCCGCAATCGAGGCCACAAAAAACAATAGACTGAAACAGAAACGGAGTGTGCAACGCATCGTCCACCCCTTTTCTTTCTCAGAGACTCGGTTCCGTGAAACGCTCCTACGCTCCCGTGGCCAACAACGCTCGCAGGCGTAATTTCTGTGGCGCTTACCGGGCAACCGCATCTTCGCAAATTCAGAATGAAATCTCCAGCGGATTTTTTGGGGAGACGCGCACTTTCGTCGCCAGCTTACGCACTTGCAAGCTTCGGGAGAACTTTGTTTTCGTGCTCGTAAGGCACCCGCGGCATATGCTCGTCGAAAGAAAGCAACCGCTCTAAACATTCGCCAAGATCGCGTCACCCATTTCGCTGGTCGTGAGTTGGCCGCCGAGGTCGGGCGTTTTATGACCCGAGGCGAGCGCGTTTTCGATGGCCGCGTTAACGGCCGACGCCCCGTCCGCCAGGCCCAGCCAGTCGAGCATCATCGCCGCGCTTTGGATCGCCGCGATGGGGTTCGCGATTCCCCGTCCCGCAATGTCGGGCGCCGAGCCATGCACCGGCTCGAACATGCTGGGGAAGGTCCGCTCCGGATTGGTGTTGGTGCTCGGCGCCAGCCCCAGGCCGCCGGCGATCACGCCTGCCAGGTCGGTCAGAATATCGCCGAAGAGATTCGACGCGACGACGACGTCGAACGATTCGGGACGGCGGACCATGTTCATCGCCGCGGCGTCGGCGTGTTGCTTGTCGGTCGTCACGTCCGGATACTCCGGCGCGATCTCGTCGAGCACGTCGTCCCATAAAACGTAGCCATGCTTCAGGGCATTGCTCTTGGTGACCATCGTCATCCGCCGGCTGCGCGTCCGCGCGACCTCGAAACCGAACCGCAGGATTCGCTCGATCCCCTTGCGGGTGTGGATGGCCGTTTGCACGGCGAACTCGTCGGGCGTTCCACGGCGGATTCGCCCGCCGTTGTCGACATATTCTCCTTCCGAGTTTTCGCGGATCACGACCATGTCGACGTCGGCTGGCCCCTTATCAGCCAGCACGCTTCGCACGCCAGGAAGCAACTTGGCCGGGCGCATGCAAGCGTATTGATCAAAGCGCTGCCGTAGCGTGATCAGCGGCGAGAGCGAAATATGATCCGGAACCTCGGCCGGCCAACCCAAGGCGCCGAGCAAGATGGCGTCGTACGGCTTGAGCACCTCGCAATAATTCTCCGGCGCCACGCGGCCCGTTTGACGAAAGTAGGCCACACCCCACGGGAATTCGGTCAGGTCGAGCGACCACGCTTTTTCCCGGGCTTCGACGGCGCGAAGGACGCGCACGGCTTGCGCGATGACTTCAGGACCAATGCCATCGCCCGAATAAACCGCGACGCGGAACTTTTTCATCATCGGACCTGCGAATGAAAAAACAGTGCTAGGGAAAGGAAGACCATGGAAGCCGAAGACCGGCCTCGAAGAGGCCGGCTACAGTGGGCTCCGCGCGCCGCAAGAAGACTATTTTGCCGCCGGCGGGTCGGTTTGAATATAGCGGATCAGATCGCGAACTTCGTCTGCCGTGAGCTCGTCCAGAATTTTTTCCGGCATCAGCGACTGCGCCGAGCGCTCCGTGCTTTCGATATCTTCATTCGCCAAGAGCGTCTTTTGATTCTTGGCGTCGAGCAGCGTAATGGTTTGCGGCGTGCTTTCCACGATCAAACCGGTCAGCACCCGGCCGTCGTTCGTCGAAACGACATAATTGAAATACTCCTTGCGAATTACGGAGTTCGGATCGACGATGCTGGTCAGCAGGAATTCTCGATTCTTCCGCTCGGCGCCGGTCAGGTCGGGCCCAACCTTGTTCCCCTCGCCAAACAGCGTGTGGCAAATTCCGCAGTGCTTGGTGAACAGCGGCTTGCCGCGCTCGGCGTCCCCCTGCGCCAGGTTGAGCGAGACCGAGATGCCATGCACGCGGGCTCGTTTTTCAGCCGGAGATTCTTCGGCGATTCGCCCCCAATGTTTGACCAAAAGCTCTTCCACTCGCGGTTGTTTGAAGAGCGCAATCTGCCGGAGCTGCGCGGCGGGAATGTCGTCCGGCTTCAGACGCTCCGCCTCGACTTCTTCTAGCAGCCGCGTCGCCCAGGCCGCCCGCCCGCATAATAACGTCAGCGTCTTCGTCCGCAGATCCCCCTTGCTTGAAGGCAAAAAAGCGAGCGCGCGATCGGCGACTCTGGAGTCGTCATACCGCGCCAGCGCCGCGAGCGCCGCCGATTGCAATGCGGGCGGCTCCGCCGCGTCGACCAGCGCCAGCAGTGGGCCGATCGCGCGCGGATCGGCGGATTGGCCGGCAATCTCGGCCAGCGCCAATCGCGTGGCTGGCGGCTCGGTCCGATCAGTCATCAAGGCGAGCGCCCGATCGAGCGCCGCCGGGCTTCCCAACCGCACCGCGCAGCGAATCCGCAAGGGGTTTTTCTCCTGATCGATCCGCAACGAGTCCACAAAACCAACTAACGCCGGCGGCACAGCGTTCAACCGACGCCCAGCGAGTGCCCTGTCGATCCCTTCGAGCAACGTATCAGTCTCAGCCGGACCCGGCGCCGAGGCCAACAGCGCCGCGCAAGAAGCGAAATCTTCGTCCATACCCACGGCCGCGTAACGCCGCGCCAGCCGCGGCAGAATCGTCGAACGGATCAGCGGTTGATTCCACGCCTTGCGCTGAGCGAACAGATCAAGCACTCGCTGGCGATCCGAAGTAGCCTTGTCCTCGACCGACCACCAGAGCAACAGCGGAATCTGGGCATCGGCCTGATCTTCGTCACGCGCGAGTAGCGCCGCCGCCAGCGGCAAGCCCTGCTCGCCTGAGAGCCGCTTCGCCGTGCAGGCCAACTGGCTGCGGACGATCGGGCTGGGATCATTTTGCGCCATCGCCAGAAAACGGGCTTCGACCGCCGGCGATACTTTTCGCTCGTCCCCCAGCAGCCGCGCGGTCCAGCTCCGCAAGTATTCGTCCGGATGCGCTAACAGAGCGACGGCCGTGGCCTCGTCGAATCCTCCACTGACGTACAGCGCCCACAGCGATTGCAGCGCGAGCGTGGGATTTTTATCGTCGAGCGCCGCGCGACGCAGATCGGCCAGCACGCTCGGGTCTTTTCGCTCCGCCAGGATCAGCCGCGCCTCGCGGGCTTGCCAGGCGTTTTTGTGCGCGAGCAAACCCACGAGTTCGGCGCTGGTGAATTTCGAGAGATCGAAGCCAGGCAGCGCGGCGGCGCCCTCGGCCGATAGCTTATAGATCCGACCGTTCGAGCGGTCCCAATCGTCCTTCGGATCGACGTGGTTAGCCCGCTTGTCGTACCAATCCGCAATGAACAGGCTGCCGTCAGGACCGACCGTGCAGTCGACCGGCCGGAACGAATGATCGTCGGTCGTGATCAGCTCGCCGCCGAAACGGTTTTTGAAGCTCGACCCGCTCCGTTCGATTTTGTGCCAATAGATGGCGTTCGAGAGCACGTTGGCCGCGATGTACTGATCGCTGAATTGCTCCGGAAACGCGCCCCCCTGGTAGACGATGCCGCCGCAGGTAACGTGCCCTCCCTTGAAACCCTGATACGGCACGTGTTCGAAATAGCCGTAGGCGTGCGGGTTTTGCAACTCGCCATGCTTGGCGAATCCTTTGACGTAATACGCGCCCTGCACCTGGTGGAGCATGGCGACGTCGCCGTAGTTGGTGCCGGCGATCATGGCGCCGTGGCGATCGAAATCGGCGCCCCACGTGTTGCCGCCTCCTTCGGCAAACAGCTCGAAGGCCTTGGTCACCGGATGATAGCGCCAGATCCCCTGTTGAAACGTCACGCCGCGGATGTGGGCCGTGACCGTGCTCCCTTGCGCGCCATACAGCCAACCATCGGGCCCCCATTGCAGACTGTTCGCCAAGGCATGAGCGTCTTCGAGACCGAAGCCCGTGAGCAACACTTCCGGATCGCCATCCGGAACGTCGTCCTTATTTCGGTCCGCATAGAACAGCAGATAGGGCGCCTGCGCGACGAACACGCCGCCATGTCCGATGGCCAGCCCCGTGGCCAGGTTCAAGCCGTCGATAAAGTCTTTCGCCGTGTCGGCCTGTCCGTCGCCGTTGACGTCTTCGAGGATCGTGATCCGATCAGCGCCGCGCGGTCCTTTGGGGGGCGGCTCCGGGACGCGGTCATATTTCGTGCGCAGATATTGATCGACCTTGACCGCCGTCAGTCCGGCCGGGTTCGGATATTGCAAATATTGGATGACCCACATCCGGCCACGATCGTCGAAGCTCATCGAGACCGGCTGGCGAATCATCGGCTCGCTGGCAAAGAGCTTGAGCTGAAAGCCCGACGCGACCTGAAACCGCTTCATCGCTTCGGCAGGCGCAAGCCCTTCGGCCCGCAACGAAGTAGCAGCGTCAAGCAGCAGCCACAGCGCAACGAGCGCGAGTAACGCATGGCGACATTTTCTGGAGCATGAGAAAAAATCAAAAACGATGCGCGGCACGGCAAAAACCCTCGACTCAGGCAGACGCGGTTGGCAGGCGGGAAATCAGGCGGAACAGCCCGAGTATAACGCCCGAGCGAGCCTCGTTCACGCAAAAAAAGGAACTCCAAGCGGCTCTGTCGAAAACCATCCCCTAGCTTAACTTGCTATGGTTCTACCGTGCGTAGCGATAACAAACGCCGGCTCGACTCGTCCGTCAACGCGCACAGCTACTGGAGCCAAGCCGCGCGTTGATGCTCAAGACGCCCGTGCACAATATAATGCTCCTCAGAAGAAAGCAGGTTTTCGACAGAGCCGGTCCGACCCCATTATTAGGGCGCCTTGAGGAGCTTCAATGGTCGACAGAATATATTGGCCCTTTCCGGTCGCTCCTTTGACACCCGAGGACGTTCCAAAAATAGCGTTCTTTGAAAGCATGGGCCGCTTGGGTCATGAAGCATGGCGTGAAGCGCGCTCCTATGGGGCATCGTCAAAGAACGGGCGCGAGGGAATGATGATCTATCGGGGGCGGTCTCGCTTTTATGAGTTAGTATTAAGTGAGCATGGTCACACTG
>DASXPZ010000299.1:0-5070 GCA_036493275.1 Pirellulales bacterium | reverse complement strand
GCGATGAATTGGGCCTGCCGGGCAGTCACTCTGGAACGCCTGCCCCAGACCGATCACGCTCGCGTGACGACAACCATACCATTTTGAGCGACCGCCGCGGCGCCGCACAGTTGCGTACCCCTTAATCTTAGGCCCTGGCAGCCGGCTGAAAAGCATCCCAGATGGGCCATTCTGAACGGTTTTGAGCCGTATTCGATCGATTTCGGCGGTCTGGGTAGAGTTGGGACTCAATAAAATAGCCTGTCTCGAAAACCATCGTCCGGTATTCCAATCGGCGCCTCACTGTGCAAATAAGAAAACGCCTGAACTGCGCGATTGCGCGGTTCAGGCGTTCCAATTCACATTCAACATCTCAGCGATCTATTTAACGCCGCCCACCGCTACTTCGGCTGCGTGACGCCCGGAAAGTTATCGGTGCGGAACGGCGTCGCCGGCAGTTCGTCCTTGTTGTACAAGTTGACCACGGGGTAGTTGGCCCAGCCGAAACGGACCGCGACCGGCTTCTTCACGTCGGGGCTGCTGACGATGATCTTGTTCCCCTCGATCTCGGCCATCGCCCGGACGAACTTGCGATCTTCACCCGCAACGGTGAAGCCGGTTAAGGCGCCGTTTTTGGCCGTCAGGCCCCCTTTGGCGTGCTCGAAGGTTAGAATGACCTTATCCCCCTCGACGGTCTTGCTGGCCAGGACGGGGCCGCAGTGCTCGACCGGTTCGCTGTGGACCATCGCCCGCGCCGCCAAGGCCAGGCGATGCCCGACGGGTTGTTTCCACTTGGGATGAATGTCCTTTTCATCGCCCAAATCGGTGATCACAGCCATGCCGACGTTCGGCAGAGTCTTGGTCGCCAACATTTGCGCTTCGCGCAGTTCGGCCCAATCGCTTTCGCCCGGCTCCGGCTTGATGGGAGTATAGGGAGCAAGTTGGACCAGCAAAAACGGAAAGTCCCCCTCGCCCCAGCGAGCGCGCCAGTCCTTGATCATAGTGGTGAACAGCGTGCGGTATTCGAACGCCCGTCCGGCGTTCGATTCTCCCTGATACCAGATCGCCCCGCGAATTCCATAGGGAATGAGAGGATTGATCATGGCGTTATAGAGTCCGCTGGGGCTGTTCGGCTTGTCGTTCGCCGCCACGCCGTGATAGGCCTTCAGGGTTGGATCGGCCGCGATCGCTTCCTGGCTCGTCCAGGCCTCGGCCGGCGTGCCGCCGTAGTTGGTGCTGATCAGTCCGATCGGTACTTTCAGGTGCCGGGCCAGGTCGGCCCCAAAGAAATAAGCGACAGCGGAAAAATCACCCACGGTGCCCGGACCGCATTCAACCCAGTTGGCTTCGACTTCGGTCTGCGGCGTGGGAGTCGCGCGGCGCGGAACCGTCAGCAGGCGAATCATCGGATTGGCCGAGGCGGCGATCGTTTCGTCCGGCTTGTCGCTCTGCCGGACAGACCACTGCATGTTGGACTGTCCGCTGGCGATCCAAACTTCGCCGACCATGATGTTTTTCAACTCGATCGTATTCGTTCCACCAATGGTCATCTTGTACGGTCCACCCGCTTTCACCGGCGCCAGCTCGACTTTCCACTTGCCACCTTTGGCCGAGGTCGAAATCTCTTGTCCTTCGAATTTGACGGTCACGTTCTCGCCGTCGGCGGCTGTTCCCCAGACTGGTATCTTCATCTCGCGTTGCAGCACGGCGTTGTCGGAGAAGAGCGCGTTCGGTTTAACTTCAGCCGCGGCCGGAGCGGCGACGATCGTGGCAATCATTAAGGCGAACGTGATGCGAAACAAACGGCGAACGTTCATCGTGGAAGCTCCTAGGCAGGGTTTGGGGCGGGATACTCGTCGTCGCGTCGGCGGCGCCGGCGCTTCGGCGGGACGTCGCATAGTATAAACAGCCCGCAGGCCAAAAGGCAGCGGGCTGCGAGACCGACTTGCCGACCGCGATGGCACGCTCTATTCTGGCGGTTGAGGGGAAAGAATGGCCTGACGAGGCCGACGCGATACCGGGCTGTTCTGGCGCGCCCCTCCGAGGCGACAAACGCTGTCGGCTAGCGGTTCATCGCTTTGCTGATCTCATAATGCTCTAGGCGAACGACCATGACGGACGCAGCGAACGACCTGCGCGACACGCTCGTGCAATTGCACGAGAAGCTGCGCGACATGCGCGACGTCAATGACGAGACGCGAGTGTTGTTGCTCGAAATCATCGATGATATTCGCCTGGTCATTGGCGGCAGCGCGCCGACCGACCGCGATGGGCATGGCTCGCTGATCGCCCGTTTGCGGGCGGCCGAACATGCCTTCGAGGCCACCCACCCGACGCTAGCCGGCGTGATCGGCGGTCTGATCGACATTCTAGGGCAGATGGGAATCTGAGCCCTGAGCCGCAGTGAGAATGCTTGGCTTCTCCCGTGTTGGTCCCGGATTCGAAGGCCGGCGCCCTCACGGCCATTACCATCGACGATTGACGATGTTAAGCTGGCCTGATTCATGCATCTTTAACCTTAGTCCTAGGGCGCATTCTTATGCTTCGTTTGCAATCTTTCGGGCGCGGCTGGCTGGCCGCTGTAGCGGTTTGTCTGTCGGCGCCTTGGAGTTCGTTCGCCGCCGAGCTCGACGTCAAGCCGCTGGCGCTGCGAGTTGTCGACGCCCTGCCTGACGTCACCTGGACCGGCTGGGACTTCGGCGAAGATAGTGGCGTGGCGCGGGCGATTCGCCCCATTCTGTTGACCAACGCCGGCGACGGTAGCGGACGCCTGTTCGCGCCGACGCAGCAGGGCGTCCTCCATCTGCTCGACAAGGGAACCAAAACCAAGGCCACGAGCATCTTTCTCGACATCAGCGAAAAAGTGGCGTACGACGACAAGACAAACGAAGAAGGTTTTTTGGGCATGGCGTTTCATCCCAAGTACGCCGAGAACGGCCAGTTCTTCGTCTTCTATACGAACAAGGCCAAGAAGCGACAGAACGTCATCGCCCGTTACCGCGTGAGCAAGGACGATCCGAACCGGGCCGATCCCGGCTCGGAAGAGATCCTGATGGTGATCGACAAGCCATTCTGGAATCACGATGGCGGCACGATCGTCTTTGGCCCTGACGGGTATCTCTACATTGCCGTGGGCGACGGCGGCCTGGCGGCCGATCCCTTCGGTAATGGGCAAAAGCTCTCGACGATCCTCGGCAAAATGTTGCGGATCGACATCGACAAACCGGGCGAAAGGACTCCCTACTCGATTCCAAAAGATAACCCGTTCGTCGATAAGCCCGATGTGCGCGGCGAAATCTGGGCGTATGGCCTGCGCAACGTCTGGCGAATGGCGTTCGATCGTCCGACCGGAACGCTGTGGGCGGGGGACGTCGGTCAGGACACGTGGGAAGAGATCGACCTGATCGTTAAAGGGGGGAACTACGGGTGGAATATCCGCGAAGGATTGCATCCGTTCGTCAAGAAGGGCGCCAAGCCTCCGGCGACCGATGAAAAGCGGAACGACCTGATCGATCCGATTTGGGAATATCATCACGACGTCGGCAAGTCGATCACCGGCGGCGTGGTTTATCGGGGCAAGTTGATCCCGGAGCTCGTTGGCGCATACCTCTACGCCGACTATGTTTCCAACAAACTGTGGGCCCTGTATTACGACGAAACCAAAAAACAGGTCACGGCCAATCGCGAAATTCCACTCCCCAAGGCCCTGCCGATCATGTCGTTCGGCGAGGACGAGGATGGCGAAGTCTATTTCACGATCTACGCGTTTGATAAGAATGCGGTGTTTCGGATCGAAAAATGAGCGCGGCGCGATCGAACGGAGAGTTTGTTGGCTCGCCCGCGCGCGAGGCTTGTGCAGGTTTGTCTGTTAACGCTGATCGACCCATTCGTTTTTTCGTTGTGCCGTCGTGTCGTTGTGTTTCTCTTTCCTCATTCATATCGTAGGTGTTACCACGACGACACAACGACACGACGAAGACAAGCGTCGGTGAGGGCGTGTGAACCGATCGGCGCTAGCCGCGGGTGAATTTGTGAGGCAATCCGACCACGAAGAACCCGCAGGCTAGGGCTATGCGGCTCACGAATGCGCCCGCGGTTCCTTCTCCCGCCGGGAGAAGGTGGCTCCGCAGGAGCCGGATGAGGGCGGCGTTGCAATTGTGTTGATCTAGTTGGAAAACCCTAACTCGCCTCAACCCTCACCCCGGCCCGGGTACCCTCTGGGTGCGGTGGGAGAGGGGGAATTCAAACGCTTCTCCTGCCGGTTGCGAGCGCAAAACAAAAACGCGCCGGCGCGAGTGGTGCTCGCGCAGGCGCGTAGAGTGACACACGAAACATCTTTTTCGGACGTCTCCGTCGCGGGATGGCCGGCTCATAAGCGTCCGATCCGAAACCTGAAAGTCGCTGGCGACACTCTCGTGTCTTGAGCGGCAATCCGGTTTATGAATCGGCGCTAAAATTTGTTCTTTGGTGTCGAATCGCTTTTTGTTGGCGATCACGACGGGTCTCACTTGCGCTACGAAGCGGCGCAGGCTCCGCGTGTCCGGCCCCCTTCTTCAACGATGACGTTCCTGGACCTGGTCTAGCAGTCTGGTGAAGCATTCACCGGGCTGCGTGGATCGCAGGATGCGATCCGCAAAATGGCGACCTCAGTCGCCATTTTGTGAGCCGTGAGCAGCTTGGCTGCGAGCCTGGCGAAAGGGAAGAAACGCCACGATGGCGTTTGTTCCCCAGGCAAACAGAGGCTGAATCCTTGCGGCGAGTCTGTCTCCGATGACCGACAGCCCGTAGATCTCCGGCCCGCTGCAATTGAGCTCCCTCCGTGATGGCGCGCCCTTCCACATGGGAATTCGCGATCGCTGGCGGTTGCCTGCTTGCGCGACGTTCTGACAGGACGCCGCGCGAGCGCTTGGCCGCAAGCGAAGAGGTCATATGACGGGCCGCAGAACGTGTGGTTCTTGAGTCCGCGGGAGGAAGAACCGCCCCGTCGCAGACACGTTAACAGCCCTGCCCAGCGAATGCATTCGCCAGTATCACGCCTCAGTTCCCATGGCTGAACACGAGTATGCCAAGTCGCGCGGCTGATTTCTAGAG
>DASXPZ010000298.1:0-2466 GCA_036493275.1 Pirellulales bacterium | reverse complement strand
GTCTCTCCGGCGGCGTTTTACTCTGGCGCCACTGCTTTAACCCAGGTGACGAACGAGCATGACATCCGCCTATTTCTCGATGATCGATCGACCGGCTCGGCAAAGCGTCGGGGTATGGCTGCTGTTGGCGGCGCTAGCGATCGTGAACGTCGCCGAACTGGCCGCCGCGGCCCCGCCCGCCAAGGATGCCAAGAGCGGCGCCGCCAAGCAGCCGGCCAGCGCCGCCCGATCAAAATCCGCTTCCTCGCGAGAATCCGCCGTGTCCGACGCCGCCAAGCCCGTCAAGCTCGATTATCCCAAACCTCGCCGCGGCGATCAGGTCGACGACTATCACGGCGTCGAGGTGCCCGACCCGTATCGCTGGCTCGAAGATCCCGACAGCAAGGAATCGCGGGCTTGGATCGAGGCCGAAAACAAGCTGACCTTCTCCTACCTGGAAAAAATTCCCCAGCGCGGGCCGATCCAAAAACGGCTTACCAAGCTTTGGAACTACGAGAAATACGGCATCCCCTCGCAGCACGGCGGGCGTTATTTCTACACGCGCAACGACGGCTTGCAGAACCAGAGCGTGCTCTACTGGGCGCCGTCGCTCGACGCCGAGCCGCGGTTGCTGCTGGATCCGAACAACCTCTCCGACGAGGGCACGGTCGCCCTGTCGGGCGCGGCCATCAGCGACGACGGCAAGCTGCTGGCATACGGGTTGGCCTCGGCCGGCTCCGACTGGCAGGAGTGGCGCGTGCGCGACGTCGAGACCGGCAAAGACTTGGACGACCATCTGCGCTGGGTCAAGTTTTCCGACGCCTCGTGGACCCCGGACGGGAAGGGCTTCTTCTACAGCCGTTACGACGAGCCGGCGGCCGACGAGGAGCTGACGGCGCAAAACTACTTTCAAAAACTCTACTACCATCGCCTGGGAACGCCACAAGCGGAAGACCGGCTGATCTACGACCGGCCCGACGAAAAAGAATGGGGCTTCGACGGCAAGGTGACCGAGGACGGCCGTTACCTGGTGATTACCGTGCGGCGCGGCACGGAGCGCAAGTTCAACGTCTTCTATCTCGATCTCCAAACGCCCGACGCCAAGGTCGTCGAGCTGTTGACCGGCTTCGAGGCGCGCTACGATTTCCTGGGCAACAACGGCGACGAGCTCTGGCTGCGCACCGATTTGGACGCCCCGCGAAATCGGATCGTGGCGATCGACCTGGCGAACCCCGGTCGCGATCAATGGACCGAGATCGTGCCCGAGGCCGAGGACGTGTTGGAAGAAGCCCATGTGGTCGGCGGCCGGTTCTTCGCCTCCTACCTGAGCGACGCACATAGTCGAATTCGGATGTTCGATCTCAAGGGCGAGGCCCTGGGCGACGTCGAGCTGCCCGAGTTGGGCACGGCGGCCGGTTTCGACGGGCGCCGCGACGACCAGGAGACGTTCTATGCGTTCACCAGCTTCACCGTGCCGACGACCATCTATCGCTTCGACCTGAAAGACAACAAGAGCAGCGAGTTTCGCCGGCCGAAGGTCGATTTCGACCCAGGGCGGTACGAGACCAAACAGGTCTTCTACGCGAGCAAAGACGGAACCAAGATTCCGATGTTCATCACGGCCCGCAAGGGCCTGAAGTTCGACGGCAAGAATCCGACGTACCTCTACGGCTACGGCGGCTTCGATATCTCGATGACGCCCAGCTTTTCGGTGGGCCGCATCGTGTGGCTCGAAATGGGGGGCGTGTTCGCCATGCCCAACCTGCGCGGCGGCGGCGAGTACGGCCGCGCGTGGCACGAAGCCGGCATGAAGCAAAACAAGCAAAACGTCTTCGACGACTTCATCGCCGCGGCCGAATGGCTGATCGCCCAGGGCTATACGTCTCCCGGCAAACTGGCCATCAGCGGCCGCAGCAACGGCGGGCTGCTGGTCGGCGCCTGTTTGACGCAGCGGCCCGAGCTGTTCGGCGCCGCGCTGCCGGCGGTGGGCGTGATGGACATGCTCCGCTTCCACAAGTTCACGATCGGCTGGGCCTGGGTCTCCGATTACGGCTCGGCGGAGAACGCCGACGAATTCAAAGCGCTCTACGCCTATTCGCCGCTGCAAAACATCAAGCCGGGCGTCAAATATCCGCCGACCTTGGTGACGACGGCCGATCACGACGACCGCGTGGTGCCGGCCCACAGCTTCAAGTTCGCCGCCACGCTGCAAGCGGCGCAAGCCGGCCCGGCGCCGATCTTGATCCGCATCGAAACCAGCGCCGGCCACGGCGCCGGCACGCCGACCTCGAAGCTGATCGAAGAACTGGCCGACAGCTATTCGTTTCTCGTCAAGTCCCTGGGCATGCACATGCCCGCAGGGTTCGGCGACGACGGAGCGAAGCCGTAGCACAAGCGTCCTCGCTTGTGTCTCAGCCGAAACATAAGCGTCCTCGCTCGTGCGGCGTTTGCGGCTGGGAAAGCAGTTGCAGGCTGCGGATTCGCCGT
>DASXPZ010000297.1:0-2506 GCA_036493275.1 Pirellulales bacterium | reverse complement strand
CGCCACTGGTTTCCTTGTCGGCGGAACGCACGATGTCGTGGGGATTCAGAACATCGAAGGACAACTGCAACAACGGGCCAACGATCTCGACGACATGCTAGCAACGACCGCGACCGCGTTCTTAGGGCTGACCGCCGGCTGCGCCCGGTGCCACGATCACAAGTTCGACCCAATCACGCATCGCGATTACCACGCGCTGCAAGCAGTGTTTGCCGGCGTGCGGCACGGCGAGCGCGAAGTGAAGCCGGCCGACTACGAACAGCGCTTGCGCGAAGAACCGCAAATTCGCCGCGAGTTGGCCGCCATCGAACGCCGGCTGGCGGATTTTGAGCCCTTGGCGAAGGTCGACCCGCCGCCGGACGCTCCGCGCCGCCCGGCGGTCCATCCGCAGGGGAGCATCGATAGGTTCGCTCCTGTCACGGCGAGATTTGTCCGTTTTACTACCTTCGCGACGACACAGAACGAGCCCTGCATTGATGAATTGGAAATCCTGTCGACGGAGTCGAGCCCGCTCAACGTCGCGCTCGCCTCGGCCGGCGCCAAGGCCACGGCATCGGGCGTCTATCAAAACGGCGCCACCAGCATCCACAAGCTGGAGCACATCCACGACGGGCAATACGGCAACGGTCGAAGTTGGATCTCGAATCAGGAGGGCGCCGGTTGGGTAATGATCGAGTTGGCTGCGCCAGTGGAGGTCGATCGGGTCGCCTGGGCCCGCGATCGGGAAGGAAAATTCGCCGATCGACTCCCCACAAAATATAAGATCGAGGTCTCCGTCGAACCGGGCGCCTGGCAGACCGTGGCCAACGGCGAGGATCGCCGCACTTACTCGGCTGGCGCCGCGCGATCGACTCTCTCGGCCGAACTGGTGGCGCCCGAGCGGGCCGACGAATTCAAGAAATTGCTGGCGGAGCAAGACGGGTTACTGAAACGATTGCCGCTGGCGGGGGCCCGGTCGATCTACGCCGGCACGTTCGAGCAACCGCAGCCGACCAAACGCCTCCACCGTGGCGACGTCATGCAGCCGCGCGAAGAAGTGCCGCCCGGCTCGATCGCGGCCGTCGGCAAACCGCTTTCCCTGCCCAGCGACGCGCCGGAGCACGACCGCCGATTGGCGCTCGCCCGCTGGATTGGCGACGCGGAGAATCCCCTCACCGCGCGGGTGCTAGTCAATCGGCTGTGGCATTATCATTTTGGGCAGGGCCTGGTTCCGACGCCGAGCAACCTGGGTTTTCACGGCGGCGCCCCTTCACATCCGGAACTGCTCGACTGGCTGGCGACCGAATTCATCGAGCGCGGCTGGAGCGTCAAGGCGATGCACCGCGCGATCATGCTTTCGGCCACGTATCGCCAGGCGTCGCGGTCGAAAGAGCGCGCGCGGGGCGTCGACGCCGGCAACAAGCTGTTATCGCGATTCAGCCCGAGACGGCTCGAGGCCGAACCGATTCGAGACAGCATCCTGTGGGTCAGCGGGCGTCTCGATCCGCGGATGGAAGGCCCTGGATACGACGCATTCGAGCCGAATGACAACTACGTCCATGTCTACGCGCCGCGACAGTCGTTTGGCCCGGCCGAGTGGCGACGAATGGTCTATCAGCAAAAGCCGCGCGTCTTGCAGGACTCGACGTTCGGCGAATTCGACTGCCCCGACGCCAGCCAGGTCGCCCCCAAGCGCAACGTCTCGACCACGCCGCTACAAGCCCTCAACTTGTTGAACAGTCCCTTTCTGGTCGAGCAATCGCAGGAGTTTGCCAAGCGTCTGAGAAAAGAAGCGGGTGAAGACGCGGCGGCTCAGGCAAAACTTGCCTTCCGCCTGGCCCTCTCGCGCAGCCCGTCCGATGAGGAACTGGCCAAAGCGCTCGCGCTAGTGCAAACGCACGGCCTGGAAGCGTTGTGCCGCGCGCTCTACAACGCCAACGAGTTTGTGTATGTCGATTGAAGGAAAGTATTGAATCGAAATGAATTGTGATAAATTAAATCGTAAGGGCGATATCAAACCCTTCTCCCCTCGGGAGAAGGTGGTTCGCGGAAGCGAACCGGATGAGGCCAAGCGTTGCCTTTGAGTTGAACTAGTTGGAAAACCCTAACGCGCGTCTACCCTCACCCCGGCCCTCTCCCGGTGGGAGAGGGGGAAAGACGTGGAACGCGTTTTGATACTGAACCCAACAGCAGGATTCTCTTTATATGAGCCAATCGCAACCGCTCACGCGCGCCGGACGTCAGATGCTCAATCGCCGGGGCTTTCTCGGTGATTTCGCCACCGGCCTGGGAAGCATTGCGCTGGCTGGGCTGTTATCGCGCGAGGGGCTGTTGGCCGCCGAAGGCGCCGCCAGCGGCGAGGGGGCGACGCCTCGCGCAGATGCTTCGCTCGCGCCGCGGGCGCCCCATTTCGCTCCCCGCGCCAAGCAGGTGTTGATGATCTTCTGCTCCGGCGCGTGCAGCCAGTTGGAGACTTGGGACTTCAAACCAGAGCTGTTGAAGCGCGACGGCCAGCCGATGCCCGGCT
>DASXPZ010000296.1:0-1690 GCA_036493275.1 Pirellulales bacterium | reverse complement strand
CGTATTCCAATAGCGAAGTCGGCGAGTTCGACGGCCGCGGGATTTTCAAGCGATGAATCGCCGACAGGAGCGCCGTGAGGCCGAGTTCCATGTCTCGGGCGTGTCCCAATTGACCCGCCAGCATACCGGTCCAGGCCCTCTCTTCGGAAGATCTTGCGTCTCCAGTGTCCGACAAGCCGCTTGTATCGGGACGAAGCGCCAACAGCAGCCGCAGGCGGGCCAGCGAACGGGCAAACTCGATCGGTCCGAGGAGCCGGCGAACTTCCAAGTCAAGTTCGTAATTACTGGCTAGCTCGGCGCCTTCAAGCATCGACCCTTCGGTGTCGTCGGTGCTGTCGAGATAGCTGACTCCTTCATAGGCCGCGTCGAACAGATTGCCGCCTTCGTCGTCTTCGCCTGCGGTGTGCGAAGCGTCCCCTTCGTCGCGAGGCGCGTTTTCGCCCAGGTTCAACTGAGGGGGCGAGTAAAGCTCGCCGGCGTTGGCTTCGAGGTAGTCGAAAAACTTGGCGACAATCGAGGCCTGAACGGCGAGGGCCGAGGATCGAGTCGCGCTCGACGCGCTGGCAGTCTCCGCAGGAGGGCCCTTTGACGGAGCGACGGCTTGCCCGAGCAAGTTCTGCAACCAGCGCTGCGCCAGGCGATAAAACGAGTACTCCCCTTCGGCCAATGGCGTCTGTTCCGCGTCGCTCAGCCAGCCGATCAGGAGACTCATCGCCGCGACGGTGTCCCCCCGATTGAGCAGCGTCTCGATCACCAGGGCGTACGCCTTGGGAGATTGAAAGGCGCCGACCTGCTTGCGCCAAAACGCAATATCTCCGCCGGTCGCGCCGGCCTGACGCCAGGCCGTCAGGGCGCCCGCCACCGCTGCCGCCGCGTCGACGGCCTCACGTCCCGACACGCTTTCGATGTTCGAGACGTCGAGCGTCGCAAAGCGATCCCACCAATCGGCCAGCGCCTTGAGTTGCGCCTCGACCTGTTCGACCAGTTCCTCCGCCCCCTGCGCGGCGGCCGCGGCCGCGGTTTCGACGGAGAGCGAAAAGGTCTCCGACACGACGTGAATCAAGACGTCAACACGATGATCGCGAACCGAATTTTCGAGCGCTGAGAATAGGCTGAATTGCCCCTGAAACCCCAAGATATTCCAAGGATCGACCAGGGCGCCGCACTGGATGCCGCGTCGAATCAAGTCGTCGACTTCGTTCAGCCGCAAGGCCGCCGCGGCGACATCGCCATGCGCGATCGCCAGTCGGCCGATCGTGATCCGTCCACCGATTTCGGAAAGCATTCGCGCCGACGCCACCGGCACAATCCGCGCCTGACGAGAGCTGGCCTCCAGATTGCCCATCGCTGCGAATCGCTGTGCCAGGTGGACGTGTTGCAGTTGCGCGGCGCGCAAGCGGGCCAGGCGCTGGTTCAGGTCTTGCCGCGCGCCGCCGAAGGGCTGCTTCATCGCGGCGGCCTCGGCCCGCAAGCGCTCGCCATGAGCTCCCGGCGTCGCGGCCAGCAGACGCGAATAAAATTCATCGCGATACGCGGCAATCCGCGGCATCAGCGTGGAGAGCGTGGTGTCCGAGTCGTGCGCGTCTGGGCCGCTCCCGCTTACCCCAGATCCCATCAAGATTGTGCCGGCCAGCACGATGGCCGCCTCGCGCAGCAGTTCTTCGCGCGGCAATTCGCTGGCTTGCACAAC
>DASXPZ010000295.1:0-1859 GCA_036493275.1 Pirellulales bacterium | reverse complement strand
AATCCCGTTTTCAGATGGTGTTTGGCGATGGCCGCACGGCGATCCAGGCGGCCAGTGGCAAATACGACCTGATCATTTCAGAGCCTTCGAATCCCTGGCTGGCCGGGGTCTCGAACCTGTTCACGAAAGAGTTTTTTCATGCCGCCCGCCAGGCACTCACCGAAGATGGTGTGCTCGCGCAGTGGATTCAGACGTACAACTTTACGCTCGGCGATTATCTGATGATCGTGCGGACGATGCAGTCGGAGTTCCCGCATTACGGGGTCGTGCTGCTGGCCGATGGGCTGGACACGCTGCTGGTGGCCTCGAATCGCCCGCTGCTGCCCAGCGAAGAGAGCCTGGCGACCTTCCAGCGATTCGTGGATGAAACGCCCGAGCTCAAGACCGATCTCAGAAAGTGGTTTGGCACCACCGACGCGCGGCTTCTGCTGCTCGAATACTATCAGTTAGGTGAGCCCCAACTGAAGCGGCTGCTCGAACAGGACGGCTCTAAGCGCCTGAACACCGACCTGCATCTGCGGCTCGAGTTCGATGCTCCCTTGCACCTGTTCAGCAAGTTGCAACCGCGCGACACGGCCACCTTTGGGCTGCTGAACGCGGTTGATCCCAAATGGATTGGCCAGCTTGCTGCGCGCACAGGGCTTGCCACGCAATCCGGTGGCTACCACTACTTGGTCGCCAATCGACTTTCTCGCCGCGCGAACAATCAGCTAATCACGCCACGCAACGAAGCGCCCGCCAAACTGCAAGAAGTCATGAAAGAGCTGCAGACCGCGATCAGTTTAGACGCGTCGCTGCCCGACGCTTACCGCCTGATGGCAAAAACCTACGAGACCGCGCAACAGGTGCCGGAGTCGGCCGAGGCCTATCGCCACTACCTGGAACTGGTCGACGATGACGCGATGGCGCATGCCGGGTACGCCCAGACCCTCATGAAGCTCAAGAACCAGGTCCAAGCAGCCGCACAATTCGAAAAAGCTTTACAGCTTCAGCCTGACCTGCACCTGATCGATGGGTCGGCCTTGTGGGCCAACAACCTGGCTTGGATTCGCGCCACGAATCCCGATGCAAGCCTGCGCAACGGCGAAGAGGCCGTACGCCTGGCCCGCAAAGTTTGCGAATTGGACGGATACCAGAATCCCGCATTGCTGGACACCCTGGCTGCGGCGCTCGCGGAACAGGGCCAGTTCGCCGAAGCCATCAAGGTCTCCGAACAAATTATCGCTGCCTCGTCCGGCAACGACAAAACCGTCGCCGCCACTCGCGAACGGATCGCGCTTTATCGCAACTCCCAACCTTACCGCGAACCCTAGTTGGCCGGGCCCGAATACGATGAGCCGCATCTCGCCAGTCTCGATCGACCAGGCGCCGCCGGAATCCCGCTCGCAGCTCGAGGCACAGATCGCGGCTAATGGCCGCGTGACGAACATGAAATGTACGCTGGCCCGCTCGCCGGCGGCACTGGCGGCCCTGATGCACTGGTATCCGCTGTATGACACGGTTGTCCAATTCCTCGGTAAGCGCGCCACTACTATCTTCGTGCATGCGATCTCGACCGAGACCGATTGCCTCGTGTGCTCGACCTTCTTCCGCCGCTGGTTGGCCGACCAAGGCGAAAACCCCGACGCGATTGCGCTCGATGATCGCGAAGCGGCTCTCGCCGATTTCGGCCGGCAACTGGCCCGCGACGCGCACCAGGTTTCCGACGGGCTGTTCGGCCGGCTCACTTTGTTTCTCAACGAAGAACAAATGGTCGCGCTCACGGCCTTCGGCGCGATGATGCTGGCCACCAACGTGTTTAACAATGCGTTGCGGGTCGATCTGGACGACTATCTAGAGCCCTATCGCCAGCCCGGCAG
>DASXPZ010000294.1:0-8971 GCA_036493275.1 Pirellulales bacterium | reverse complement strand
TTGGCCAGTTCGTTATATTTAGGGGTCCGGTCCTTCAGGGATCGGTTTCCGCGGTTACGCCCCGCCCCCGGGCTGCTGCGCGCTAAATTCAAGGCTTCCGACCGTTCGTCCAGGAGACTCCGGCAATGCCGACAGGCGTCGACACGAATCTGAAAGAGATCGTTGCTTCGAACACGTTTGGCCCCAAAGAGGTTCAGCAGATCCGCGCCGCGGTGGCCGCTGACTTTGCCAATTACCGCCAACTGCGCGAAGCGGTCCAGGCGCTCGAAGAAGATCAGAACGTCAGCCCGGCCGGCGCCACCAAGCTCGGCGTCTGCTACTATCTGCTCGGTCGCTACCGGTTGGCTGACGAAATGCTCCGCTCGGCCGATGGCGGAGCCATGGCGCAGTTCTACCTGGGAAAAACCTATTACGCTCGTCAGCAATATGACGAGGCGCTGAACTCCTACCAGGCGGCGCAGAAGGCGGGCTACGATCGCGACGCCTGCACGCTCGCCCAAGTCGAAGCGCGCCGCGCCAAGGGAGACAACGCCGGCTCCTTGCAGTTGCTCGATTCACTTTCCGGATCGGTCGAGCAAACGGCCGAATACCTGTATCAGCGCGGGGCTACGGTCGCCGCCACCGGCAACAATCCGCAGGAGGCCATCGCGCTGTACGAGCGGGCCGCCGAAGTCGACAGCCGTCATCCTGGCGCCCTGTTTGGCCTGGCGCTCGAGAACGATCGGCGCGGCAACGACGACACTGCCATGGAGCTCTACCAGCGCTCCGCCGCGCAGTTTCCGGCGCACATCGGCTCGCTGCTCAACCTGGGGATTCTTTATGAGGATCGCCAGCAATACGAGCGCGCTCGCCAGTGCTACCAGCGAATTTTGGAGAGCTATCCCAATCACCCGCGGGCCCGGCTGTTCTTCAAAGACGCGCAGGCCTCGGGCGACATGTTCTACGACGAGGACGCTCAGCGTCGCAGCGACCGGCTCGGCCAGGTGCTGGGCGTGCCGGTGACGGACTTCGAGCTTTCGGTGCGCAGCCGCAATTGCCTGCAAAAGATGGGCCTGATGACGCTCGGCGATCTGGCTCGCACCTCGGAGCAGGAACTGCTGGCGAGCAAGAACTTCGGCGAGACGTCGCTGGTCGAAATCAAAGAGATGCTGGCTTCGAAGGGCTTGGAGTTGGGTCAACTAGCGACAGAAAAGCAGTTGTATCGCGGCGGCTACGAGCCCGAGGTGATGAGCCCCGATGAGCAGGCCCTGCTGAGCAAGCCGATCGCCGAATTGAACCTCTCGGTCCGAGCGCGCAAGTGCATGATCCGCCTGGGAATCGCCACAATCAGCGAACTGGTCCGCCGCACAGGCGACGAGCTGCTGGAGTGCAAAAACTTCGGCGTCACCAGTCTCAATGAAGTCCGCGAAAAATTGACTTCACACGGGTTGAAGCTGCGCGGTGATTGAGGCGCGGCCGGTTTAGCGCTCGCAATTTGTAGCCGGCTTCGATCAGGCCAATGAGCCGAGAGGCCGATCGTCGCGCGCTGGCATTGCGGCTCGGGAGTGGCCCGCAAAAAACCAAGAACAATAGCCACCGAGTTCACTGAGGACCACAGAGGGAAGAGGCCAGAGACGAAAGGCCAGAGACCAGAGTAAGAAATGATTTGACCTGTGGCCTTTGGCCTCTAGCCTTCTTTTCGGTGACCTCTGTGGCCAAGTGTTTTTAAATCCTGATGGCTGCTGTGCGGTTTTCTTGAAGGCAAACAGACCGGGCGCTCATTCCAGCATTCCAGATCTTCAAGCCCGGTCAAAACGCGCAATCAGTTTGCGCCACGCGTAATGCCTGGACCTTTTCACTTCGATCTGCTGCACGTTGACAGTGGAACGCTAGCGCGACACGGGCAGTTTCACACGCCGCATGGGCCGGTCGACACGCCGGCGTTCATGCCGGTCGGCACGCAGGGCGCCGTCAAAGGGGTCACGCTCGACCAGCTTCGTCAGACTGGCGCCCAGATGATGCTGGCTAACACGTATCACCTGGCGCTTCGGCCCGGCGAAGCAATCGTCGAGCAGTTGGGCGGCCTGCACGGCATGAGCGGCTGGTCCGGTCCCATTCTGACCGATAGTGGCGGCTTTCAGCTCTTTAGCCTCGCGCAAATGATCAAGGTCAACGAGACGGGCGCTGTTTTTCGCTCGCACATCGATGGCCGACTGCTCGACCTTACGCCGGAGCGGGCAGTCGAGATTCAAGAGAAACTCGGCAGCGACGTCGCCATGGTTCTCGACCACGTGGTGGCTTTGCCTGCCGAACCCGACGTGGTGGCCGACGCGACGCGCCGCACCCTGCGTTGGGCCCGCCGAGCGAAAGAACACGCCGACCGGGCCGAGAGAACCTCGCGAACTCCGCAAGCCCAGTTCGGCATTGTGCAGGGGGGGCTCGATCCGGCGCTACGGGCAGAATGCGCCGCGGGCCTCTGCGAGCTCGATTTCCCGGGCTACGCTATCGGCGGCCTTAGCGTCGGTGAAACGCCCGATGAGATGTATCGGGTGCTCGACGGCATCATGCCGCTTCTGCCATCGGATCGACCGCGTTACCTGATGGGAGTCGGCACGCCGGTGGATTTGCTCGAGGCGGTTGCCCGCGGCGTCGACCTGTTTGATTGCGTGATGCCGACCCGCAATGGCCGCAACGCCATGGCTTTTACCGACAGCGGGGGGCTGAAGCTGCGGAACGAGATCCACGCGCGCGATCCGCGTCCCGTGCAGGAAGGTTGCCCTTGCCCCTGCTGCGCTCACAGCCGGGGGTACATTCGGCACTTATTCATGGCGCGCGAGATGTTGGGGCCGATCCTGCTTTCGATCCACAATCTGACGTACTATCAGCGTCTGCTGGCCGACGCGCGATCGGCGGTCTCAGGCAACGGGTTTGCGGCGTTTCGCGCGGCCAAACTAGCTGGCTGGCGCGGTTTGGGGAGTTGAGCGTCCGCGACGTTTTCTGCGAGCGCGGTTGTGTAACGGCGCCGAGTCGGGGCGGTTCGTTTTCGTGCCTCAAAGTTCCCTTGGGCGAGGCCCAGTTAGCTCCCCTTGTCCGTTGCGCCGCTTCATCTTAAGATGACGGCGCGCAGTCGCAATCGGTCTGCGCGCTCGGCGAGCGGGCGATGCCTGCGCGCGAATCGGTCGAATTGCGCTGACGAGAGTTCTGAGGGCCCCTGGGGGCCTCGGCCACCGCGACAAGCTGGTCGCGAGGTAGCAAGCTCGATCAATAGCATTTTGATCAACAGCATTTCGTTCATGGGCGCTTGGCCATCGCGGTCGTGCGTCCAAAGCGGCGGATCGAGAGTTGGCGCCGCCGCCATTTGCCCGGTTCAGCCGGGGGGAGATTCCGGCGTGACGCC
Organism: Pirellulales bacterium; assembly: GCA_036493275.1. Classification (GTDB taxonomy): domain Bacteria; phylum Planctomycetota; class Planctomycetia; order Pirellulales; family JACPPG01; genus JACPPG01. The sequence continues at coordinate 5,595 of DASXPZ010000294.1, read as the reverse complement.
GTCCTTTGTTTTCTCGCTATTGTTATTGGCCGAAGGGGAAGCAGCCCCGGTGAACCCGCTGGCGGGCGTGATGCAACTTGCCCTGCCGCTGGTGATGATCTTTTTCATGTACGTGATGTTGATTCAGCGACCGCAGAAGCGCGAGCAAGAAAAACGGCAATCGATGTTGTCCGCCTTGAAGAAGAACGATCACGTGCTGCTTTCGAGCGGCATCTACGGCGTGGTGACCAACGTGCGCGACGACGCGGACGAAGTCACGGTGCGCGTCGACGAGACGACCAACGCCAAGCTGAAGGTGACGCGCGCCGCGGTTGCCAAGGTGATTACGGACGAGCCGGCCGAAGCGGCGTCCGACAGCAAATAAATCAAGCGTCTACCCATTTAAGGGATTGAACGAACATGGAGAACGTCCAGTTATTCCTGGTGCTGGTGGCGGTGTTTGTGTTGCCGCTGGCGCTTGGTCAGTACCTTGCCCGCGCGTTCCGCATGCAGGAACACAGTTGGAAGATTGCCACAGTCTTCTTTTCCTTGTTCGCCGCTGCCGCGGTTACTTACTTCGGCTGGCCGCCGCGCTTAGGGATCGACTTGCGTGGTGGTTCGCAACTGGTCTACGAAATCGACCAGTCGCAGAAACGCTCCGACCTCCCCTCGGACTACATGGATAAGCTGATCGCGGCGGTGCAGAAGCGCATCGATCCGGACGGCGTGCAGGAAATCACGATCCGCCGTTATGGCGTCGAGCAAATCGAAATCATCATTCCGGACACCGACTCGGAAGAGTTGGAGCGCATCAAGAACCGGATCAGCTCGACCGGCTTGCTCGAGTTCCGCATCACCGCCAACGAGCGCCAGCACAAGCACCAGATCGAGCTTGGCAAGCGGCTCGACCCGGATACGAAAATCGTTTTCGATGAAGGCTCGGACGGCAAGCGCGAAGAAATCGCGCGTTGGGTGCCCCTGAAAGAGGGAGCGCGGACAGACTCTAGTTGGATCACGCGCAAGAACAGCAAAGAGCTGACGGAAGTGCTGGTCGTCAAGGACGAGCAAGACGTCAATGGCGGTCTGCTTAGAGCCGCTACCTCGGCCCCGAGTGAAAAAGGGGGGTACAAGGTTGATTTCCGCTTCGGCCCAGTCGGCGCCCGGCTCTTCGGCAAACTGACCAGCGACAACCTTCCGGTAGACGCTGGCAATCAAAAGCATTTCAGCAACCTGGCGATCATCCTCGACGGCCAGCTTGAATCGGCCCCCACGATCCGCAGCATGATCAACGAGTCGGGCGAGATCAGCGGCGACTTCACCGCGGCGCAGGCCGAGGATCTGGCCCGCGTCCTCACCGCCGGCAGCCTCCCCACGGCGCTCGACAAAATCCCCAGCACCAGCCTGACGACAGGTCCTACGCTGGGCGCCGACACGATCCACAAGGGCATCGTTTCGATGATGGCGGCGACGATCGCCGTGATCGTGTTCATGGTGATCTACTATCGCTTTGCCGGCGTGGTGGCCAATATCGCGCTGCTGCTCAACGTGCTGTTGATCGTGGCCTTCATGATCATCTTTCGCGCCGCGTTCACCTTGTCCGGCCTGGCGGGCTTGGCGCTGACGGTCGGCATGGCTGTCGACGCCAACGTGCTGATCTACGAACGGATGCGCGAAGAATTAGCCAAGAAGGCCACGCTGCGGATGGCGATCCGCAACGGCTTCGGACGGGCGACCACGACGATCATCGACGCCAACGTGACGACCCTGATCTCGGCCGTGGTGCTCTATGTCATCGGCACCGACCAGGTGAAGGGCTTTGCGATCACGCTGATCCTGGGCATTGTGATGAACCTCTACACGGCGATCTTCGTGTCGCGCGTGATCTTCGACATCGCGGAGAAAACCCGCTTCGTCACCAATCTCAACATGCTGCACATTCTCAGCAACCCTCACTTCGAGTTCATCTCGAAGTGGAAGATCGCCACGGCCATTTCGCTGGTGATCATTGCCGCCGGCTTTATGGGGGTTTACGAGCGCGGCAAGGGCATTCTGGATATCGACTTCACTGGCGGCACGTCGGTCCAGATGTTGTTCGCCGAGCCGATGGAAATTGGCGCTCTGCGAGAAAAAATCGATGAGCAAAGCGAAGCATTGCCCGACGCGACCGTGCAGGACGTTAAGATCGAAGGCGAAAAATCGGGCGTTCGCTTCGTGATCAATACCTCGAACAAGAAAAAGTCGGACGTCGAGGAGGTCTTGAAGAAAATCTTCGAAGGGAAGTTGGAAACGAACAGTTTCGAAACGATCGGACCCTTGGCGCAGATCACGGACCTGCCAGGCAGAAAACCAGTCGAGAGTCCGGCCGGAGGCGCCACGAAAACGGAAACGCCCAAGCCCGAAACGCCAAAATCGGAGACTGCTCCCGCGACGGAGGCTCCGGCCAAGGAACCGGCAACCTCGGAACCGGCGAAGACAGAAACCCCCGCGACTACGCCATCGGACGCGGGCAAGTCGCCCGAGCCGAGCGCTGACGCGCCAAAGAGCAGCGCCTCGGAGCGTTTCCGTCCGGAGGACGCAAGACTCCTCGCACTCGCGGACGCGCAGGACAAAACCGACTCGGCGCCCAAGACGTCCCCGGCTGATACGGCGCCAGTCGATACCAAAACGGATGACAAGCCCGCGACGGAGCCAGCGGCTACAGAGACTCCGGCGAGTGATCAACCGACGAAAACCACGCCGGCTTCGGAAAAAGCGACTCCCGCCACCCTGGGCAAATCTCCAACTTCATCTCTCCCGGCCGAGGCGACGATTTCGACTCCCTCCCGCTTGATCGGCGGCACGCAGGCCGAGCTCAAGTTCAATCTGCGGATCGGCGCGGAAGAACTTCTGGCCACGCTCACTCGGGCGATCGCCGCCACGCCCAGCGTCGATCAGAACCCGGTGATCGAGGTCGACAACATCGCACAGGCCGAGAAAAAAGGGTTGAAGAAATATGAGAATTGGACCGTGCGGACCTCGCTTCCGGAAAAAGATCTACAGGTCGTCCTCCAACAGGCAAAGACTCAGTTGGCCAACGATCCGATCTTCCCGGAATCGAATCAGATCGGCGCCAAAGTGGCCGACAAGACCAAAGATCAGGCGATGATGGCCATGGCGGCCAGCTTGCTTTTGATCCTGGCGTACGTCTGGTTTCGTTTTTCGCAAGTCATGTTCGGCGTCGCCGCCGTGGTGGCCGTGATCCACGACGTGCTGGTCACGCTTGGCGCCATTGCGCTGAGCTATTGGCTGGCTGAAATACCGGGGTTCGATTTTTTGCTCGTCGAACCCTTTAAGATCAGCCTGCCGATCATCGCCGCGTTTTTGACGATCATCGGCTATTCGCTCAATGACACGATCGTGATTTTCGATCGCATTCGCGAGGCCCGCGGCAAGTCGCCCATGATTACGCCGGAGTTGGCCAACCGCTGCATCAACGAGACCCTCAGCCGCACGATCCTCACCTCGTTGACGGTGTTTATCGTGGTGTTGATTCTGTACATCGCCGGCGGTCAGGCAATTCATGGATTTGCCTTTGCGCTGGTGGTGGGAGTAATCGCCGGATCGTACAGCACGATCTACATTGCCACGCCGATCGTGTTGTGGATGAACCGCCACGCCGGCGAGGAAAAAAAAACGCGCTCAACCGCTGAGCTAGCCAAAGTCTCGCAGCGAACCCGCACGGCTTGAACCGCCGCGAAGGGCTGGCGGTTTGCTGATGAAATCGGCCTCGCGAGCGGACCGATTGCAGCCGGCCTCTTTGGGGCCAGGTTGGTACGCGTACGAGCGGACTCCGCTCGCAATCTTGCATAGATTCAGCACGGCAAGTGTCCCCCGCGCTGCTCAGGCCCTTCGCTAAACTTTTCCTGATCGTTGAATCAGGACCTGTTGCGTGCGATGATTATTTTTTTTTCGCGCTCGGTCGATGATTGGATTATGGAGGACTGTCGCTCCTGCGCGCGCCGAACTATCGGGCCGCGCCCTACTGTCGACGCGGATTCAGAGGTCGATCGGTGCAACGTCGAAGCAAGATCATGGTCATCGCGCTGGTGACATGCCTGGCCTGCGGCGCGGCCTACTTTTTCCGCAAGCGCGGTCCCTCGTCGGCCGACGTGTTGAGCCCGGCTTCCCACATGGCCGGAGGGTCGGAAACTGACCGCCGCGGATTGAGTAGGCCTGCGCCACAATCGCATCTGTTGGGCGAGATCCAGACGTTGAACCAATCGACAGGGGGCGGGGACCTGGCGCCCGTCGCGCCGGCGGGCGTCTCCGGGACATCCCCTGCCACGCCGATGGATCCATTTACGGCGGGTCGCCTTTCGGTCGGCCACGCGGCACTGCGGACGCCGGGGGAGGCTTCGTCCATCGCGGGCCGCTCGGACAACCAATCCTTCGCGCCACCAGCCGGCGCGCCACAGGGATTCGGCGTGAGCGCATTCTCCGGGTCCGCCGCCGGAGGAGCGCCCAGCGAAGTGATCCGTCATAAAGTCGCCGATGGCGACACGCTGACCGGGCTCGCCGAGCGTTACCTCGGAAATGGCAACCGGTTCATCGAGATCTACGAACTGAATCGCGACGCGCTGGCCAGCCCGGACCTGTTGCCAATTGGAGTCGAACTGAAGATTCCGGCCCGCGGGCTGGTTGCGCCTCCCTCGACTGCAGAAGATCCGCAGCCAATGGTTCCGCTGGCGCCAGCCGGGTAGTCGTCTGCCAACGCAGACGCGCGCGGCGCTATCTCGAATGGTTGGAAGCCAAGCGTCCACAGCTCTCGCGTCCCCAAAGTTCTGCGGGAAGGCGCCCTGTTGATCGTGCCGTAACTCGCGGCCCTATCATTTGCCGGAAGCTAGCCGCGGATCGGCCGAGGCTGGCCGGGCGATTTACCATAGCGCAACGTCGCGCGTCGGGAGAGCCCCTGCTCGGTCATTCGCCCCCTGAGACGTGAATCCGGGCTTGACCCAAACTGGAGAATCCAGGTAGTTTCCCGCCACTTAAGCCGGGCGCCGGGTGATTCCGCGCATATCGATGGATCGGGCGCCGGAAGCCCTACGACCGACACATTGCTCGAGCGGAAAGCAGGGACGCTAGCATGACGCCCGTAAAATGGCTTTCCAACCACCGGCTGGCGGTGGTTATTCCGGCATTCCGCACAGAGCAGAGCATCGGACAGGTAGTGCTCACCGTTCCTGCGTTTGTCTCGCTGATCGTGGTGGTCGACGACTGCAGTCCGGACGCGACGGCGGAGATCGTCTTACAACTGAGTCAAGAAGATTCTCGCGTGCGATTATTGCGCCACGCCAAAAACCAGGGGGTGGGCGCGGCCATGATGAGTGGATACTCTCTGGCCTGTAAGCTCGGCGCCGAGGTCATCGTCAAGATGGACGGCGACGGCCAGATGGATCCCGCCCAATTAGCGCCGCTCGTGGCGCCGATTCTGCGCGGTCACGCCGACTACTCGAAGGGAAACAGGTTTCTGCACAGCAGACAACTTCACCGCATGCCCATCGCTCGACGGATCGGCAATCTGGGTCTCTCGTTTCTGACCAAGATTGCCTCAGGTTATTGGACGGTATTCGATCCGAC
>DASXPZ010000293.1:0-3984 GCA_036493275.1 Pirellulales bacterium | reverse complement strand
ACGGCCGATCTTGTTTGACCTTAGCGACGCCATCTTGGCCGGCGAAGCCCAGCCGAAATGGAGCGATGGCTTTCTAACGACCAACCTGCCGTACGTCAGCCCGGAGCAGACGCGAGGTTTGAACGTAGACCGCGCTACGGACATCTACAATCTAGGCGTATTGCTGTGGGAGCTGTTGACTTTACGGCCGATGTTCCAAACCGAAAATGGGGCGCCTCCCGCGGAACCGATCTCCTGCGTTCAATTCGAAGACCCCCCCTCAGTGCGTGAGTACGCGCCGAACGTTCCCGCCGAACTGGAGGAAGTCGTGAGAAAATGCCTCGTGAAGAAGCCCAAAGGCCGTCCGGCTTCCGCGAGGGAATTGTCGCTCATCTTGTCGAGCGTTGAGCGATCTGTCTGGAAACCGCAGCGAAGTTTCGTCGGCGACACGTTCACCTCGATCTTTCGACGTCGTCGAATTACGGAGAAAAAACCGCCGGCAGAGCAATAGACAAGGCTCGGAGGACGCTGCGACATTCGCAATCGTATCGGTTGTGGCGAAGGCCTGTGGCTGGCCTCTTTGAGGCCGATCTTTGTCGAGTTTTATCCGAGAACAGAGTCCCCGAACGCAGGAAGTCTTCTTTGAGACGGAACACTTGTTTGATCTCAAGCGACCATCTACCATACGTGGATGCCTTGCCCGTGAATCGACGTCTTCGAGGTCTCCGCGAAATGTCCGCTTCCGCGAATATCTCACCTCCTATTGCGTTCGAGCAGTTAATCGCGGCTCAGGATGCGGTGATTCTGGCGCTGTTGGCGGCGATCGATGAACCAGTCGGCGGAGACGGTCGTCACGTCTTGCGCGTGCAGCACTATTCGCAGCTACTCGCAGAGCAACTCCAGTCGGACGGCGTGTTCCGCGACGAGATCGACGCGACGTTCTTGGAGAACCTATATCGATCGAGTGCGCTACACGATATCGGCAAAATCGGCGTCGATCATCGCATCCTCAGCAAACCGGGGCGTCTGACCGACGACGAGTTTGAGATCATTCAAACGCATGTGACGATAGGCGCCAACCTCTTGAAGCGCGCCGTCACTCTGGGCGGCGACTCGTGCTTTCTTTCGATGGCGATCGATGTTGCTCTCTATCATCATGAGCATTTCGACGGTCGCGGTTATCGAGCCGGTCTGAAAGGATCGGAGATTCCGCTGGCGGCGCGGATCGTCGCCGTGGCGGACGTCTACGACGCCGTCACTTCGCAACGAGTCTATAAACCGGCCAGTTCGTCGGACTCCGCCAGAGAGCTCATCGAATCGGAAGCGGGACGACATTTCGACCCGGCCGTCGTCGACGCTTTCCGAGCTCGGAGCGCGGATTTTGCCGCTCTGGTCGAAAGCCGCGCCCCTTCTGCACAGGAAGCGGTAACTCGGGAGTAGCGGTTCCGCTCCCGCTCGTTCCTCCTAATACAGCCACGATCCGTGATCAGCTTTTCCTCGCCGATCGGCTACTTGACCCTGGGTAATCGCCGACCTTACGATTGAAATAGTTGCTTGGATCGACGTGAGTCCTATAGAGGATTTCACGCTCCGAGGGTCGCGGGCGATTGATTTCGGATGGTCGGCCATCTGCCGCCACACCTTGGGTGTGCATCGATTGGCGCGGCGTCCGAACCTTAAGATGAATTGCCCGTTCTGCGCTATGGTTTTGCGTCTGCCGACAAGGCGGCGTTTCGTTGTTGCTTACCGCGACAACGACGGGTCCACCGGACGTGCTCCGGCGCCTCGCGGCAAACCGCGAGGTGTAGATCGCCGTGCCTAACGCGTTTGCTTCGGTCACGCTCTATGGAACGCCGGTACCTAACAGTCGAGGCTCCGCGGCAATCGATGGGAGCCTCGACCGCTTTTTTTGGCGCCTATCCGAGAACCGAATTTCCATTCATGGTTACAAGCTGGTGTTGCCAGCAACCGCCAGTATTCGGATAGGTTTTGAGCCATGGGAAAGCTTCTTCTCGCAATCAGCCACCCGGATCGTCTCTATCGCGCTTGGCAAACCGTGCAAGCGCAAGTGCGGCGCACCGTCTGGCCCCAACTCGCCGCGGAGCGGGATCAGATCGACAGAGCGCCTCTTCGCGCGCTGAGAACCATTCAGCGACAATTGCGCGCCGGGACATATCGGTTCTCGCCGAAGTTGGGTTACGCCAAGGCCAGAAGCGGAGGTTCGAGGCGTGGGATTGCCGTGCCGTGCGTGCGCGACCGAATCGTGCAAAGATGTATTCTGAACGCCCTCTATTCATCGGATCCGGAGCTGAAGGCATGTCTCGGCGGCCTTCCCTCTCTGTTGCAAGTTCCCACCAGTTTCGCTGGGACGCCAGGTCGCGGAGTTCCGGAAGCGGTCGCCCTGGTCTATCGGACGATCCGAAATGGCGCTCGCGCCGTCGCCTATTCGGACGTCAAGGAGTTCTTTCCGCACGTTCCCCGCGCCGAAGTGATCGAGCTGTTGCGCTCGCACATTACCGATACCGCGTTCTTAAATCTGTTCGAGTCCTCACTGGAAACAGAGATTGTAAATTACTCCGATATCGAAGAGTGGGCGTCGTTATTTCCTCTGAACGACGTCGGCGTGCCGCAGGGGTCCTTACTTTCCGTGGTGGTAGCCAATCTTTCCTTGCGCCATTTCGACCAGCGACTCAATCAGCATGGCCTGACGACCGTTCGTTATCTGGATGATTTTGCCATCCTGGCGCCAGACGTCTCCGCGGCTTACGCCGGATTTCAAGCGGCGCAAGCAGAGCTCGCCCGACTAGGAATGACGTGCTACGCTCCGGGCGACGGCAGCCAAAAGGCGTTTCTTGGGCCAGTCGAGGCCGGTTTCGATTTTCTCGGCTGCCGCGTTCACCCGGACGGGGTGGCCCCGGCGCGCAAAGCGCAGCGGAAATTGCTGGCCGAAGTTGTGGCGCTGCTGAAGAGTGGCAAGTCTCAGGTGCGCGGCTTCCAATCCAATTCGACCCGCCGACGCATGCAGGAGGCCTACGCGCAGACGCTCGTGCAAATCGATCGCAAAGTGCGCGGTTGGGGCGACGCCTATCGATTTGTCTCGAATCGCGTCGTGTTTTCGCAGCTCGATACCAAAATCAGCCGGGCGATCGATCGTTTCGAAGGCTGGTATCGCCGGCGCCTAATTGAAGCCGGACCGCCTGAACGTCGCCGGATGCAAGGCGTGGCGCTGCTTGCGGACACTTCGCCAAACAAGGTGTTGCAATCCAGCCGTGATCTCTCTCCCAAGGAGGATCTCCTTGCGAGATCCGAAACAACGGCGACCGATGCCGAGATTCGTTGAAGGTTCGACAACAGGAACGCGTTAAACAGCCTGCCCGACGGCTTCTGATAGGATCGACAGATACATTCTCGATCGTGCAACTACAACTTCTTTTCGCCGACCGATTGTGACACTCTTGAGGCTTGGGACTTTGTCGCTCGTCGCCTGACGCCTTACAAATCGGTTTGGTGGATCGATTTCGGCGCCGAGTGACTCCAAATGAACGTCTGATTTCGCGAAAAAAAGCTATGCTTTTTATGCGCCAGGCTATCGATCGGGACGCAATCGTCCCACGATGGTCGGCCGGCTGTTGGCAGACGCGAACGCGTAGGCGTTAACGCCCGCAACCTCTACGGGCGCCGCGCACGTCGGTCTGGTCGTCGCTGCGTTTGGCGCCATGGGGAGCGTAGATGGTTGCTTATCAATCAACACGCGATTTCGACAACGGCAGCCAGACGAGCCGGGTCGCCACCTTCACCGGCGTGATGATGTTCTGGGCGGCCGCATTCGTGCCGGTCTATCTGGCGATGGGTGGTGTCAAATGTTCGATCGTGCTGGTGTCGGGCTGCTTCATCGCGTTATCGATTTTTGTAAGCTTGCGAATGGGCGCCTCGAGTCGCATTTGCGGTAATCTACTCTGCGGCGCCGCCTTCTATGTCTACACGGCGTTGGCGGTCTTTTGCGGC
>DASXPZ010000292.1:0-5037 GCA_036493275.1 Pirellulales bacterium | reverse complement strand
CAAATGCCAGCAGATCTCGCGTAGGGCCCACCGTCCGATGGAAACTGATCGACTGGGAATCGCCAGCGAATATGAAGACGCCTTTGGCCGCAGCCGGGCCACTTCGAATGCTACACGCTCGGCGATTGTCGCCGCGATGCGTGTCCCGCCGGGCGCCCGGCGCGCAAAACCTCGAGTTTGCGTGGTCGACCTGCGGAAGCCCAATCGGCCCAGGCTGGGACGAGGCGAACTACGGCTCGAAGACGGGAGCGTTCTCGACGTCGCCGATCGCCTGCCGGTCGAGTTGCCGCCGGGATACCACGACTTTTACGACTCTCCGCGCGGGCGCGAACGCCGCACGCGCGTCATTGTCACTCCCGGCGCCTGCCACGCCGCGCCTCTCGAGTCGGTCTGGGGCTGGACGGCGCAACTCTATGCGGCCCGTTCTCGCGATAGCTGGGGAATGGGAGACCTGGCCGATCTTCGCACGATCGCTCGTTGGGCGAAGGGGCAGGGAGCAGCGATTGTGCAGGTCAACCCGCTGCAGGCCGTCGATCCGGTATTGCCCCAAGAATCAAGCCCCTACTTTCCAACGAGCCGTCGCTTTCGCAACCCGCTTTATTTGCGAGTTGAAGAAGTGGCGGGCGCCGAAACGCTGGGTTCCAAACTGGCGGATTTGGCAACCGCCGGACGCGCGTTGAACGCGGAGCGGCACATCCGACGCGACGAGGTTTACCGACTCAAGCAGGAGGCGCTCGAAACTATCTGGCGGCGCGTCGGCGACACGGTCCGCCGGGATCCGCGGTTTCTGGCGTTCTGCGCAGAGCTCGGGGCGCCGCTACGAGAGTTCGCCATTTTTTGCGCCCTGGTCGAGCGCTTTGGCTCGAATTGGTCCCAATGGGACGCGGGGTATCGCCGCCCCGAGGCGCCGGCAGTCGCTCAATTTGCCGAGCAGAACGCCACACGGATCGCGTACCACCAATGGTTGCAGTGGCTGGTCGATCAGCAACTGGCCGCTGTCGATGGCGTCTCGGTGATGCAGGACTTGCCGATCGGCTTCAGCGGTCGTGGCGCGGACGCCTGGACCTGGCAAGACGTCCTGGCCGACGGCGTCACGGTTGGGGCGCCACCCGATTTGTATAACACACAGGGACAGAATTGGGGCTTTCCCCCCTGGATTCCCAGCAAGCTCCAAGAGGCCGACTACGAGCCGTTCGTGCAGACCATTCGCGCCATGTTGCGCCACGCCGGCGGATTGCGCATCGATCATGTAATGGGTCTCTTCCGCCTCTTCTGGATTCCGGAAGGAATGTCGCCCGTCGATGGGACATACGTTAAATATCCCGCGGCCGATCTGCTGAATATTATTTCGCTCGAAAGTCACCGCGCCGGCGCTTTCGTCGTGGGAGAAGATTTAGGGACTGTCGGACAAAATGTGCGGCGGATGTTGGCGGCGGCCAATATCTTGTCGACGCGATTGCTCTACTTCGAAAAAGTCCCGCCGACGAAGTACCCCAAACTGGCGATGGCCGCCATAACGACGCACGACTTGCCGACAGTCGCCGGCCTGTGGAGTGGAACCGACCTGGCGGCTCAACAGGAGCTGGGCCTGAAGCCCGACGCGGCGGCTTTCTCCCTGATTCACAACCGGCTTCAAGAACTAACCGGTCTCCCTCCCGAGGCGCCGACGGTCGACGTCGTGCGAGCGACCTATGAAGCCTTGGGGCGGTCGCCTTCGGCGGTGGTTACCGCCACGTTGGAAGACGCCCTGGCGGTCGAAGAGCGACCGAACATGCCGGCCACAGTGGCGGAGTGGCCCAACTGGCGGATCGCGCTGCCAGAACCGCTGGAAACCCTGGTCGAATCGCCGCTGGCTGCCGAAATTGCTCAAAGTTTAACGCGCTCACGGCGGCGATCTGCCTCTACTGGCGTTTCGGGCGCTGCCGACGACGGCGCCCCTGCCGCGTCCGAGGATCGGCCCGAGCTGCGGGCAGGTTAGAGGCTAGTCTTCACGGCGTCCGTGGCGCCGGGGCGCCAGCTTTTCCGCCGAAATCCTCCGGGATTGCGCTCGACAAAATCCTTGCCTTAGTTGCAACCGGAGCTTAGAGTGAAACCCGAGGCGTCCCTTCGGTTTAATTAGTCCGCAGGCGTTGTCTCACCGGAACAGTTTCGCTTTTTTGGCCGCGAGGCACGGCCTGGCGATGGGGCTTTACCGCCCCAAAAAGAAGAGTCCTAAAGCACGGCAGCGACGGGAGCGTTCCAATGGACTTGTTCCCTTGGAGTATCTCGGCGCGCCTGGCGAAGCGCGGACCAAGCGCGATTCGCAGCAGGGCAACTCAGCGCCACGCCTGTAATTCCTCGCGTCAGATAAGCGGCCATACCGCAAAGGGCTTCTCTTTGCGCCGATGCCCGGCGCAACCAAAGGGCGACGCGAACATCGAGCTAACGCACATCACGCCGTCGGCGCGCCGAGCGCCGCGGTCGACGCTTTTCCAGTAGAAACTTCAGAGAACGCGGATCCTACCCCATGAGATTCAGCCTGTTCCGTCAACGGATCGAGTCCCGCCTGAAGCAAGACAAGACGCGTCGCGCGAAACTGCGAAACCCGCGGCTCCGTCTGGAGTCTCTGGAAGAGCGCCGCCTGTTGGCCGGCGATACAAGCGTCAGCACCGCGCAGTTGGACGTGAACCACGATGGGCAGGTCACGCCGCTGGACGCGTTGCTGATTATCGGCGATCTCAACCAGAACGGCGCGCGACCGGTGTCGGACACCACGATCTCGGGCGGCGGCGCGAGCGCAGACTCGGCGAGCGGTCTGCATTCTTTAGCCCTGACGGCAGGTGGCGCGGCCGCGGCCTCTACAGCCAATTCGAGCTTTGACGTCAATGACGACGGCTACATTTCACCGATGGACGCCCTGCTCGTTATCAAACAACTAAACGACGTGCCGGCGCAGGTCGCTTTCACAATGCAGGCGACCGATCTCTCGGGTAATCCGATAACGCAGATTCTCCAAGGGCAACAGTTTGAATTGCGAACTTACGTCCAAGACGTTCGCTCCAATCCAACCACGCCGGGCGTGTTCGCCGCGTACACCGACGTAACGTTCGATGGCTCGCTGGCGTCGGTGCAGAACATCTATCATACCGCGGCCCAGGATCCTAATCCCAATCCGCCAGTTTATAATTACGTTAACCAACTTGCGGGCGATTTTTCGACGAGCGGCTTGCTCGATGAGGCCGGCGGCTTTGCCGGCTTTGTGGCGCTCGGTCCTACTCCTCAGGTTGTGTTTGTCGCTCAGATGACGGCCACTTCGGGCGGAACGCTGACTTTCCAAGCCGACCCTGCCGACGTCCAGCCGGCACACGCCGTGGATACATTTAATCCTGCAGTGGCCGTGCCAACCGACCAGATCTCGTACGGCTCAACCACTTTGCAGGTGGTTAACCTCCCCTCGATTACCGCCGCGCCTGCGTCGGTTCTTGAAGGAAACTCCGGCAACAGCGCATTGACGTTCAACTTGAGCCTGTCGGGCGATAACAATGGGCCGGTTACGGTCCATTATTCGACCACCGACGGCACCGCCATCTCGACCGGGCCGAACGCCGACTTCCAGCCGGTCACCGACGCGGTAGTGACGTTCCCGGCGCACACCCAGACGGCCCAGATCACGATCAACGTCAACGGCGATCAAATCAACGAAAACGACGAGACCTTGTCGTTGAACTTGTTCAACGCGACGGGGGCGACGGTCGGAACGTCCTCGGTAACCGGCACGATTCTCAACGACGACGCGCCGCCGGCGGTTTCGGTCAGCGATGCCAGCGTGACCGAAGGGACTGCGCTTTCCGGCACGACGCCGATGACGTTCAACGTCTCGCTCTCCGCCCCGAGTTCGAAGACGATCACGGTCGCGTACCTCGTCTCGCCGGGCACGGCGACATTTGGGAACGACTACAACGGGACTAGCGGCGTGGTCACGTTCCTGCCCGGTCAGATCTCGCAATCGATCGTGGTGAACATCGTCCCCGATGCGCTCAACGAGGCCAACGAGACGCTGCAAGTTGCGCTATCAGGCCCGACCAACGCCTCCCTGGGTGAACAGTCTACCGCCACCGGCACGATCCTCGACGACGACGTTCAGCCGAGCTTGTCGGTCAGTGACGCCTCGGCGGTCGAGCCCGGAACCGGCACGAGCGACATGACGTTTACCGTCACGCTCTCGGCGCCCAGCGGTCAGACAGTGACCGTGAACTATGCGACCGCGGGCGTCACCGCCACTTCGGGACAAGACTTCGTGCCGAACTCGGGCACACTGACGTTCTTGCCCGGCGAAACCTCCCATACGGTGACGGTCGAGATCAACGCCGATTCTGAGTCCGAACAAGTCGAAACACTGAATCTGCTCCTCTCGAGTCAGACCAACGCCACAATTGCCGACGGGACCGGCGTGGGATCGATCAGCGACTTCGTCGGCGACAAGCTGGTCCGCATTCGGTTGGAAGCGACCGATCTGAACGGCAATCCGATCTCGTCGGTGCTCGGCGGCGCGCTCTTCAAGTTGAACGCCTATGTCCAAGACCTGCGTCAACCGGAGAGCAGCTCCTCGGGGGTCTTCGCGGCTTATATGGACGTCGACTTCGACTCCTCGGAATTCGTCGGCGTTGGCCCCATTACCTACGGCCCGGATTATCAGAACGTAGAGTCGGGTTCGATCAACTCGGGCGAGCTGGATGAGATCGGAGCGACGGCGACTTCCATTCCCACGCCGAACGGTCCTGGCGAGCATTTGCTGTATAGCGTGATCATGCAAGGCGTCGCCGCCGGCTCCGGGTCGTTTATCCCGAATCCGGCGGAAGCGGACGCGCATGCGGTTCTGTTATACGGCTCGGGCGAACCAGTTCCAGTCGGACAAGTTCAGTACTTGGGAACGAGCACGATCGACGTCTCGGCTCCGTCGTTGATCAACGTAAACAGTCAATCGATTACCGAGGGCAACAGCGGCCAGAAGAACATGACGTTCACAGTCACGCTGTCCGCGCCGGTCACCGCGCCAGT